>JBMNNU010000417.1:0-2597 GCA_050942695.1 Chloroflexota bacterium | reverse complement strand
TTCAGCTCGATCCGCTCCCCTCCTGTGGTTACAGCCAGCTCGCTCGACTCTTTCACCACAACTGGCCTAGGAGCCTCCGCTACGGGCTTTGCGGCAACCGCCTCTACCGCCGCCCGCACGTCGGCCTCCACGATCCGCCCCCCAGGCCCTGTGCCCTTAAGGCTGCTCAGCTCAACGCCCAGCTTCTTTGCCAACAGTTTGGCAGCGGGGGAGGCTTTCACCCAGCCGGGCTTAGAGGGTGTTTGAGAGTCCTGAGTCCTGAGTCCTGAATCCTGTTCTGGGTGCTGGGTGCTGGGTGCTGAGTGCTGGACTCCAAGTTCCCTCTCCGCGTCTCCGCGTCCCCGCGTCTCCCCGTCTCCAACGGCCTCTCCCGCCTTGCCGAGGTAACCGATCACCGAGCCAACGGGGACGGTCTTACCCTCCTCAACCAGCAGCTTGAGAAGCACTCCCTCGTCCAGAGACGTCACCTCCTGCACCACCTTGTCCGTCTCTACCTCAAACAGCACTTCCCCCTTCCTAACCATCTCACCAGGCTTCTTCAACCACCTAACGACTGTCCCCTCGGTCATGGTCAGACCCAGTTGCGGCATGTAGATTTCTATCGCCATTATTCCCTCTCCAGAAGCCCACGAACTAGCTCTACCACGCCTTGTGCATTCGGGATTGTCGCATCCTCTAGCGGCGCACTAAACGGCACTGGCACATCCAACGCCGCATACCGCTTCACCGGCGCATCAAGGTAATCAAACGCCATCTCCGCTATGTTTGCCGCTATCTCCGCAGATGCCCCAAAGGAGCGATGCCCCTCGTCTACCACCAGCGCCCGGTGGGTCTTTCGGACCGAGGCCACTATCGTCTCCATGTCCAGCGGGCTCACAGTCCGCGGATCAACCACCTCCAGGCTGATACCGTCTTTAGCGAGCAGTTCAGCCGCATCTAGCGCCACGTACACCATGCTAGAGGTCGCCACCACAGTGACATCCGTCCCCTCGCGCTTCACGTCCGCCACGCCAAACGGTATCAGATACTCATCTTTCGGAACAGGCCCCTTTGCTCGATACATCATCTTGTCGTCTATGAACACCACAGGCCCATCGTACCGGATGGCCGTCTTCATCAGTCCCTTGACATCATAGGGGGTGGCAGGTATCACCACACGGAGCCCAGGAATGTGTGCAAACCAGGCGTGCAGGCTCTGCGAGTGCTGCGCTGCCGCCCGGCGCCCTGCCCCCAATGTAGTGTGGATCACCATCGGCACCGTCACCTGCCCGCCCGTCATGTAGTACATCTTGGCAGCTTGGTTGATTATGGGATCCATCGCCATTGTGATGAAATCCCCAAACATTATGTCGATGACCGGGCGCATCCCCGTCATCGCAGCCCCTACCCCAAGACCAGTGAACCCCTCCTCCGTTATCGGAGTGTCTACCACTCGCTCAGGACCAAACTCTTCGTACAGCCCTTCGAACGACTTGAACGTTCCCCCGGCTGCTCCTACTTCCTCCCCCATAACGAACACCGAGGGGTCTCGCCTCATCTCCTCCCGCAAAGCATCTCGGAAGGCCTCCGCATAGGTGAGCTCACGACTCTGGGTAGACATACTTCGACACCTCACTCACTTCAGGGAAGGGAGCTGCTTTGGCATACTCTATCGCCTCGTCCACTTCCTTTTGTATTGCTTCATCGATCGATCGGATCTCTTCTAACCCACACACCCGGTCCGCAAGTAGCTTATCCGCCAGGATCTTCAAGGGATCGCGCTTGCTCTTCCACTCCTCGATCTCCTCTTCCGGCCGGTAAGCCTTGCCTGGGTCCCCAACATTGTGGCCGTAATATCGGTAGGTCTTGCACTCCACAAACTCGGGACCGCCCCCATTTCTCACTCGCTCAACCACCTGGGTCATCAGGTCGTATACCGCCAGCACATCCTGCCCATCCACCCCAGATGCCCTAAGCCCCAACGATTCCGCTCGATGAGTAAAGCCAGGCCCTCCTGCTACTTTGGCCTTGGCCGTGAACTGGCCGTACATGTTGTTCTCGCAAACGTAGATAACCGGCAGTTTCCATATCGATGCCAGGTTCATCGACTCCTGCACTACCCCCTGGTTGGATGCCCCATCACCGTAAAAACAAACGCACACCTGCCCTCGGCCCTTCCATCTGGCTGACCACCCTGCACCCGCTGCTATCCCAAGGCCTCCGGCAACTATGCCGTTCGCTCCCAGCATCCCCAGCGATAGGTCGGCTATGTGCATAGTCCCACCACGCCCTCGGTTGTAGCCCGCTTCCTTGCCAAGCACCTCGGCCATCGCTCGGTCGGTCTTACCACCCTTGGCTAGTAGGTGGCCGTGGCCTCGGTGTGTGCTCACTATGTAGTCGTCATCCCGCAAGGCTGCACATACTCCCACCGCCACCGCCTCTTCGCCGCTGTAGCAGTGGGCCATCCCAGGCATCAATCCGCGAAGGTACACCTGGATAATCCCGTCCTCAAATTTGCGGATCCTCACCATCCGCCGGTATAACTCTAATAGGAAGCTTTTCTCCACTACACGATTCTCCCTCTGCTTCTTTTCCAAAACGAATATACAACTTCATAT
>JBMNNU010000416.1:0-2602 GCA_050942695.1 Chloroflexota bacterium | reverse complement strand
CGAAAGGCCCCTCAAGGTTGTAGCCCATGAGCGCGTCGACGTGAACGGGCCTCCCGAGAACGCCTCGCGCCACCAGTTCTCTCGTCCTCAGCGCAGGGGGATCGAACCTGTATATATGCCCCGTTGTTAGCTTGACCCCGCGTTCGACCGCCGCAGCAATCAGTTCGACCGCTTCATGGAAGGTCACCGTAAAGGGTTTCTCGACGTATAGGTGACTCCCGCGCTCGCAGACGAATCGGCCGAGCTGGAGGTGGGTCTGCGGCGGCGTCGTGATGTGGACGACGTCGGGAGCCACGTCGTTGTAAAGCTTCTCGATCGAAGAGTAGAAGCTGGGAATACCGTATCTCTCCGCCAGTTGGGCCGCCAGCAGCTCCTCGAGATCGCAGACCGCCACGATCCGAGTTTCAGGGATCTTCCTGATCTCCTTGACGTGCTCTTCTGCGAACTGGCCGCAGCCAACTATCGCCACACTCAGAAGCCTACCCGCCATAGTTGTTGACTCCTGTATAGGCATTTAATATTTGGGGACACCCCAAGCCCCGCCAGGCGCTGCGCCCTGGACCAGCTTTCAACTACTTACCAGCAATCAGTAATAACCTGGGCCGATCGCGTCGAAATGGAGCTTTAGCGCTTCCTCCATGGGCACCCTCGGAGACCAGCCCAACAGCTTTTTGGCTTTGGAGTTGCTGAAGTTGGTACGATTCCAGAGCGACGCGGCCTTGTACGGCGTCAGGGCGGGCGGGATCTGGCCGGCGGAGTGCTCGGAGTAGCGCTGTATCGCAAAAGAGAGGAGGCGCATAACGGGATAGGGCACCCTTACGTACCTCATCCGGCCCTTGGACTTCCGGTACCGGTTGAAGAACTCGCGGCAGGTTGGAAGGCAATCGTCGTGGATGTTGAAGACGTTTCCATCGATACCGGGTTTCGTGGCTGCAAGAACGATCGCTTCTGCGCAGTTGCCCACGTAGGTCAGGGGGATCGGGTTATTGCCCCCGACCTCCAGGAAAGTCCCGAGAAGCCGAACGCCCACGCGGGTGGATATCTCCGTGCCGCCGGGTCCAAACACCACTCCCGGCCGCACCACGACCAACGGTAACCCGTACTGCTCGGAGTAGATCCAGAACAGAGACTCCTGCTTATGCTTGGTGAAGGAATAGGAGTCGTTTCGAAGATCGTGCCTGGTCTCTAGCGCCGTCTCCTCGGTTACCGTTTCCCCTCTGCGAAGGGATGCACTGCGGTAGACGGCGAAGGAGCTAACGTGAACCACACGAAGCACCTGCTCCGAAGCTACCACTGCGTCCAGGAGATTTCGGGAAGCCAGGACGCTATCGACGAACATATTGTGGAGGCTACCCCGCATACCTGCGGCGCAGTTAATAACGGCTCTAGCATCGGCCACAGCCCGGACGCAATCGACTCTGTCGAGCAACGTCCCGACGCTCAATTCCAGATCCGCCTCCGGAAAAGACTCGCTGAGGGTCCGCAGTCTTCCCACAGCGCTCGTCGGCCGCACGAAGCATCGCACTCGCCGGAACCCGGCAGATAGGAGCGACTCCACTACCTTCCCGCCAAGGAAACCTCCGGCTCCGGTGACCAGCACTACGTCATCCGCATCGAATATCGCCGCAGTGGGCAGCGACTGGCTTTCTGTGAAGAGATCATGGTCGGTTTGTCTCAGGCCCAATGACTTTCTCATCACCGACGACGCTCGCGATTCGCCTAGACAACCCAAGTTTTCCTATCTCTCGCTTCAGGCCAGCTATCAGGTTGTGTATGTAGAAATCCGACGAGCGCTCTTCCAGCTTGTTCAGAACGACTCCGAGGATCCTGGCCGAGCCGTGCTCCAGTGCCTTGGCGGCGCGAGACATGGTCGCCATCCGCGTCCGGCCGGCCTCGGCGACCAGGATCACCCCGTCCGCTCGCCCCGCAATCAACGTCGGATCCACCACGCTGAGCACCGGCGGCGAGTCCAGGACGACGATGTCTGCCAGGGTTCTCAACTGTTTGAGGACCTCCTCAAAACGGTGCGAACCCAGCAATTCAGAGGGATTTGGCGGAATCGGCCCACCCGGCAGGACAGAAAGGCCGGGTATGTGGGTCGGCAATACGAATTTGCCGGTGTAGCCAATGTCCTCCGCCGGCGCATTGCCTCCTATTCTGTTCTCCGGCACACCGGCTTTCGTAGCCCTAATGGGAGGATCTGCGAGCATCGTCGAGAGGCCTGAGTCGGTATGGCCAAGGTCGAATGCTTCGTGCACGGCGGGCTTCCGCAGATTCGCGTCGACCACGATCACCCTGCGTCCATCGCAGGCAAGCATCAGGGCCAGGTTCACGGCAGTAGTAGTCTTTCCCTCTCCCGGATTCGCGCTCGTGACCACTACAACCTTTGCCGACGTTTCCCTCAAGGCGAAGTAGAGATTCGTCCGAAGAGCCCGAAACGCCTCTCCCACTTTCGAGCGCATCTCCGACTCGTCCAGTAGCCGAGGAGTAGCTATACCCCATCCATTTAGCCGGCCGATCAGCGCCATAGATGGGAGCCCGGTGGCGGCGGCAACATCCACCTCGGTCCTCACGCTATCGTCGAAGTACTCTACCGAGAAGG
>JBMNNU010000415.1:0-2615 GCA_050942695.1 Chloroflexota bacterium | reverse complement strand
GTTGCGACCGAACAGCCGGGTAATCTGCCCTGCCTGCCGGAAGAGCCTCCAGGCGATAAGCAGGTTTGCCAGGAAGCCGAGCACCGTCAATGCGAAACCATACTGTTCCAGAAGGATGACGAGGGTCGTAAGAGTGGCTGGACCGGCCAAGATTGGGGTGCCGATGGGCACCACGCCGAAGTCGGGAAAGGACGAACTGCCTCTGGCCTCATGGCTACCCCCGGCGACGATGTCGCTCACTGCGATGACCAGCAGCACGATCCCGCCTGCGATGAGAAAGTCGGAGATCGTCACCGCCAGCACGTCCAGGAGCCACTGCCCAGCTATCAGAAAGACGAGCCCCACAGCCAGCGCGGTCAGCAGGGCGTAGCGAAGCTGTCGATCTCGTTCATCGGTCGACAGTTCGCTCGTCCAGGCCAGTATCAGGGGGAGCACTCCCAGCGGGTCCATGGCGACGAAGATGGGCACGAACACCCCAACGGCTACGGAAAACGCGTTGAGCAGCTCCTGCATAGACACCGTCAACGTGTTACTGTTGTGGAGCGGGCCAGCGCGAACAGTTCTCCAGTGTAGTATCTGGAATCGGCCGAAGCCAGGAACAGGTAAGTTGGCGCCAGTTCCGCCAGTTGAGAGGAACGCTTCCAGTTTTGATTTGCCACGGTGGCCTCTTTTCTCAAAAGAAGGTAGCCCTCTTTCCTTGCCAGCATCTAGTATACCAAGTTCAAGTTTATGTTTTTTCCCGACTTCTGGCCCCATATCTGCGATCCAGAATTGTATAGCGAGAGCGTGCAAGGAGTGACAAAACAAGGATAATATGAAAAGAGTGCGCATGGTGGCTCTGACCTCGATATCACCAGCCATCTTGCTGTTGGCGGTAGCAGGGGCGTCTGCGTGCCAGGTTGGCCAGCAGCAGAGCTCTATGACCCAGTTGCCCTTCCAACCACAGGTCGAGGTGGTAGCTACGAATCTGGAGGTTCCCTGGGCTCTCGCCTTCGCCCCTGACGGTCGGCTGTTTTTCACTGAAAGGCCCGGTAGGGTTAGGGTGATCGTAGATGGTAAGCTAGCCCCGACGCCTGTTGCCGTTCTTCCCGCCGAGACAACTTCAGAGTCGGGGTTGATGGGGCTGGCGCTGGACCCCGCTTTCCAACAGAACGGGCACATCTACCTGATGTACAGCTACCGTGGCGCTCAAGGGAGGGTGGTGAACCGGATTTCGCGGTTGACGGTCGAGGATAACCGGGCAGGTGACGAGGTCGTATTGCTGGATAACATACCGGGCGCAAATATTCACGACGGAGGTAGGCTGAAATTTGGGCCGGACGGCAAACTGTATGCTACTACTGGGGATGCGACGATGCCTGGGCTGGCCCAGGATCGGGACTCGCTGGCGGGCAAGATCCTGAGACTCAACCCTGATGGAACGGTGCCAGAGGATAACCCTTTCCCCGGATCGCCCGTCTACACCTTTGGGCACCGGAATCCCGAAGGGCTCGCCTTTCAACCTGAGAGCGGCCGGTTATTCAGCACTGAACATGGCCCTATTGGAAGCGACGAGGTGAACATCATCGAGGCTGGGAACAACTATGGGTGGCCTCTCGTAACAGACATCGCCGGAGACCCACGATTCATCGATCCCATCGCTGTTTTTCCCACTGCCGTAGCCCCAGCCGGGGCTACCTTTTACGATGGCGATCTGCTCTCCCAGTGGACGGGTAACTTCTTCTTCGCCACCCTTCGCGGCCAGCATCTCCACAGGATGGTGCTGGGCGGCCCGGATGCGCGCCAGGTGGTGGAGCAGCAGCGACTCTTTGAAGGGGAATACGGGCGACTGCGTGACGTGGTTCAGGGGCCCGATGGGTTCCTCTATTTCACGACTAGCAACCGGGACGGTCGCGGGAATCCGAGGGCGGAAGACGATCGCATCCTCCGTCTTACTCAGGAGCCAGGGACATGAGGGAATATATAGGCAGCCTCCTCGGAGAATGGCTAGCAGTTAGCAGAGAAGTAATGGCATGGGGATTGCCCATGCCACTGCAACAGGGTACGGACCATTCGATAGGCCACTTTCTAGGGCTAACGGGAGCGGGAGAATGTACGAGTACCGAATCGCAGTACCCGCGGACAGCGCGGACGAGGTAGAGAACGTGCTGCAGGGAGTAGCAGAGGTTCGCCGAGAGGGCACCATGCCTACCCCTAACTATATGGCTGCTAGTGAGGAGTGGGCCATAGAGAAGGGCGAACCACTGGCTATTCTGTGCATCACTGGGCCAACACTGCAGAGTGTAAGCAATCTTAAGAACTGGCTGGACAACCGCTTCGCCGACCCCTACGTCGACATCCGGTTGGCCGATGAGGCTGGGGTATATCTCTTCAGCTTTCAATCCCATGGCACTGAAGAGATTAAGGATCGGATTAAAGAGCAGGCTGCAAGCAAACGGCTTTAGGTAGTACGCGACCATAGCGGCGCTGACCGGCCTCCTCGAACCCTCTCTAACTACGTTGGGAAGCTTCGCTCCTCACTCAGCACCCTCTTCTTATGACCGAGATGGATAGCATATCTAAGGGGCATGGTTCACGGCACGAGTCACAATGTAGCGTCAGGCCTTGTGCCTGAC
>JBMNNU010000051.1:0-15215 GCA_050942695.1 Chloroflexota bacterium | reverse complement strand
ACCTGCACGACATCACCTCCAGCTATGGTGCCTTTGGCAAATAAGTGCAGTAGCCCGGCAAGATGCGGGCCACCTGCCCATTTCAGAGGGATGGTTCACACAAACAGCCAGATCTGTAGCGTCGGGGCTCGTCCCCGACGTGGTACCACGTCAGGCCTTATGCCTGGCGCTACATTGTGACTCGTGCCGCGAACCATGCCCTTTCAGACTTTGTGGTGCTCAGTTACGACGCCAAGTGAGCCATCATCCAGTGTAACCAGTCGAAAGTCCGCGAAGATGTGGGGCGCTTCCTCCTGCATTATTTGCAGAATCTTCACCGCTACCCTGCGGATTTCCGGCTCGGCTGCCGCACTGCCGCGTAATTCGATGAAATGTCGAAGCGCTCGGCCGTTGGCAGTCACAAAGATCTTCGTTTCGGTGGCGTTGGGCAGCACACTTCGTGCCGCCTGGCGGGCCATTTTTCTTTTAGTGGTTCGGCTCAAGTCCGGGTGTGTGCGCTCGATCGATTCTGAGAGACGGTCCACAAGCTGGCAGTATACTCGGTGGCTCGTTTCGACTGCTTCCAGCCATAGCCGATGTGTTTCCGGGTCGTTGGCGATTACCTCAGGTTCTACATAATCAGTTGTAGACTCATCCACATATCTCTGGGATAGTTGGGAGTATCCCCACCCGGCCCGGTGGCGTATCAATTCGTGAGTGAAGGAACGTGAAACGCCGGTGATGACGAAATTCCATACGGCGTGTTCCAATACACTACCATGACCCGATTCGATGATGTTCTCCAGATAATCCGAAATGGTTTTTCTACCCTGTTTTGCCCCAAAGGACATGTAGCATATCCTGCCGGCTAGCTCAACCAAAGATTCTGCGTCTCTATCAGCATCGGTGCTCCAACTTGCCCCGCTTTCACCCAGGAATCTATCCACCTCTTCAGGAGATATTACCTGCCTACCGACTAAGTAAACCTCCGGCTCCTTGATGATTCTCATCGACCTCTCCTCTTCGTCACGCTCTTTCCTAAGTGCCGGTATTGTAGTACCTCAATTGGAAATCCGATAGCCCCATAGGTACGCTATTTGCCTACCCTCACCAAGCATCCGAGGAGGGAGCTACAGCTTGCTTCGAAGAACGAAGAGGGTTTTTGCCTGGTTGTCCGACCGATGGTCGGACATCGACGCGTTTGTGCGAGTCCATCAGGAGCTTTTACTGCTCCTAGCTCTTTTCCTGTCGACGCGCTTCTCTCTCTTGATTGTCTCTCGACCGCAGGGATATTTCTACGATGCTTCGGACTATGACTTCTACCTGGAGTTCGGGAGGTTATCGGACCTCGGCCTTTTCCCTCTTCTCCACTATTGGACCGAGTATCCGCCGGTTTTCCCTTGGGTCGCCGTTGCCGCCTACAAAGCGATCGCCATTCTACCAAATCTAAACGGCAGCCCGATTATCTGGTTTCGGCTGATCCTTGGGTCCATACTGTTGGTCTTCGAAGTCGGTAACCTGTTATTGATTTATGGCCTAGGCCGGAAAATGTCCACGGCAGCTCACGGCCTTCGCTGTGCCTGGATCTACGCCCTGCTATTCACACCTCTACATGTCTGGCTGGGCTGGTTCGACACCCTCCCCCTATTTTTCCTGTTGCTCTCTCTATTCTTCTTCACGAGCGGGAAATCCAGCAGCGCTGCTATCATCGCTGGCTTTGGTTTCATGGTGAAAATCTTCCCGCTGCTCACGCTGCCATTGCTAGTAAAGGCAGAGCGTCGTTTCCCGCACCGCATAAAATTGCTGGCTTTAACCGCCGTATCAGCCTTCGCAGTGGCAACGCCTTTTCTGATATCTGCGCCGGAATTCCTCATAGCCTCCTTCCGATCGATTTTTTCACGATCAGCATGGGAGACTCCGTGGGCTATCCTGGAAGGATACTATGGATATGGGCAGGTAGCCCCTATTCAGGATAGGTTTGATCCATCTACCGCCGGCTTCGAGGCGTATCCCGCAGAGCTACCCTGGCTTGCTATTAGCGCCGCATTCGCCATCCTCTATTTCTTGATCTGGACGCGCCACTTTGATGTACGACGCGGGCTGACGGCCATCACCTTTGCAGGCCTGACGGTCAACTTGGTTCTTCTCTACTCCAAAGGATATAGCCCTCAGTTTCTGGTATACGTAGTGCCCTTCGCGATCCTGGTTCTTCCTCCCTTTAAGGCTGTGGGCTACCTGTCTGTGCTGGCTCTCATCAATCTTTTGGAGTACCCCGTCTACCTTGCACTTTTCCGAAACCAACAATGGGTATTGGCTCATCTAGTTGGGCTAAGAACCGGGATACTGTTGCTAATGGCATGGGACTATCTCGCCATCTTGGGGCTACTTCCCTCACTATCGAGTATCCGAAAGGTAGCCACGACTACGGCGCTGATAACCTTCGTTTTATGGGTCGTCACGGTACTCCCCTCAGCCGGCCAGGAGTGGATACGGACATCGGTAGACCATCATCCCAACGCCCGGTTGATCGACTACCTGTTGGCCAACGCTGATTCTGATTCCGTGGTGATATTCAGCGAGCAGTGGTTGTACCGAGATCTGTACCCTTACCTTCACAAAAAAACTAACCTCGTATTGGTACCTCCTATTCATGAACCAAGGGTTGCCTCAAAGACTGGAGCAGGCGGCACCTCCGAACCATCGTCAAAACCTGACGCGTCGCAGCAATTGGCGCAACTATCGGAGCGGTACCGGGAGATCTTTGGAGTTCGGCACGTAGACGACCTTCAGGGAAAGCAGTTAGAACAGCTATTAGCAGCCCAAAACCAGTTAACAGCCGCGCGTCGAATTCGAGACCTGGCAATCAGCCGTTGGAGCACTATACCCTAGTGTAAAAACAGCAATGTATATGTTGCCAGAATCGATTTCACCCTATATACTGCTATGGTCTCCATACATAAGCCCCCTTAACCATTTTCTTTGAGATTTTGAATATGCCGGAGGTATTGTTTTGCAACAAAAAAAGCTGTTGCTAATTGACGACGAGCCGGCCATCCAGACTCTGGTTCGATTAGTTATGGAGGCAGATGGCTGGCAAGTCCTGGTCGCAAGTGAAGGCGCTCGCGGACTCGATCTGGCGCGAGAGCAAAAGCCCGATGTCATTCTGCTCGATGTAGCGCTTCCAGACGTCTCCGGCTTGGAAATATGCCGACAGTTGAAGGCTGATCCTGCAACCAATTCCGTGCCCATTGCAATGCTTACAGCTATGGCCCAAGAGACGGACAGGCGTGCGGCAATGGCTCTGGGTGCCGATGACTACGTTACCAAACCCTGGAGGCCCGCAGCACTCATCGCGAGAGTATCAAGTTTGTTGGAGAAACGAAGCAAAAAAGCAGACGACGCATCCATGGAAAACCGCTAATCTCTTCAATGATTAGGAGCTAGGCTCTCTCCCATTGGCCTACCGGTTTTCTTTTTTTACTTAAGTTGACACTTTTTTATAACAGCGTTAAAATCCTGGCAACGACTACGCGGGACATATCCGCCAACCTCCATTTGATTCTGCAATTCTAGATGCCACCGAGCGTTGGCTATTAATTGTGCCCGACATTGCCTCGTCCATTCGGACGATGCGATCGACTGGTATCAATAAACGGGGGTTGTATGGTTAAGGTTCGGTTAACAAGCCAGGGAAACAATTCCTGAGATGGAGAGATAGTGTGGAGATCGTTTGGCTAGGACATAGCTGCTTTCGGATCAGAGGCAAAGACGTGACAATAGTAACTGACCCCTTTGACCGCAGCTCTGGTTATACATTGAAGAAGCTCACAGCGGATGTTGTGTGCGTCTCTCATCTCGCCCCCGACCACGCCAATATTAAGGGCGTTGGTGGGAATCCGCAGGTCGTGGATGGACCAGGAGAATATGAAATCCGAGGGGCTCTTATTACAGGAGTTGCTACCCGTCGCGATGGCGGTAAGGGCAATAAGGAGCAGAAAAACACTGCTTACCTGATTGAAATCGACGATCTGACTGTCTGCCATCTCGGGGATCTAGGACATATTTTAACCTCAGAACAGGTAGAGCAGATGAACAGCGCGGATGTCCTGATGATCCCTGTCGGAGGAAACAACACCATAAACGCCAGCCAGGCAGCCGAGGTTGTCAGCCAAATAGAGCCCAAAATCGTTATACCGATGCATTACCAAACAGAGGTCTCTACTCTTCCTCTGGATCCTGTGGGAAAATTCTTGCGAGAGATGGGGGTGAAAGACCCCAAATTGCAGCAAAAGCTGAACGTTAGTAAGGGGAGCCTTCCGGAGGAAACCACCCTGGTCTTGCTGGACTACAAACACTAGTCTTTGTTTTAACCCTTTGACAATCGAGGAACAGCGCAATGCCCAACCCAACCTTGAATCGGCGATACCAAAAGCTGATAGACCAATTGGATAAAGTGCCAAACTCCACGCGGGAGATGTTCTTATATCTCTTCTCAATGGTCGCGGTTGGACAGGGCATCATCAACGTTGTCCGAATCCAGGAAGAAAAAGGCCGGCGAATAATCGTGATGAACGATCCGGTAAAAAACCAGGAGTTCAGGGTTCTTTATCCGGATGGACTGGAACCAGAATATGCCGACGCAGCCATCGCGGAGATGGAGCGGCTGCTAGGGGACGACTCCCTGGGTACCCGCATGGATGCTACTTTATTCAATAAACTGTACGAAAGGTTCAGTTGTCGACACTGTAGCTACAACAACGAACAATTCTGGCAGTTCTGCGCTGAGTGCCACTTTGCCGGACACCCTATCAACTTCGAAAAACCTTAGTGTAAAAAAATAGACGAGGAAGAGGGGATGCGGGCTGTCGGCATCCCCTCTCCTTTTAGTAACTCAATAGACTATTACTGGAGTTCCGATATCTGCGAAATTCCAGAAGAACTCTGCATCGCTCAGCCTTAACCCAACGCAACCGTGGCTCCCGGCGGCGCTTCCAAAAGCCTCGTCCGGCGACCAGTAGTTGTAGTGTAAAGCGACTCCGTCGACGAAGTACTGCGTGTACAGCACACCGGTCAGGTAGTAGCCGGTTGGGGAAGTATTAGGAATCCCTATCGTACTGGAATCCATGATCTCGTTGGCCACCCGACGATTGATTGTGAAGGTGCCCCTCGGAGTAGGGAAATATGGTCCCCCTACAGTAACCGCCGCTGAATGGACTATCTGGCCATCCTCCACCGCGTAAGCCATTCCCGAGCCAACGTCTACCTCAATCCAACGCCCGGATTGTGCGTATGCAGTGTCTGCCGCAGGCACGAGAGAAGTTGTAACCAGAGCCAGACTAAGCAACACTGCCAATATCAACCGAGCTCCCATAAATTCCACTCCCGTTGTAGCCTAAAACATTAAAAGCGGCCTCGTTGCGTGACCACACGGTCACGGGTTTGAGGCCGCTTCGCCTCTCCTTCGGGTTTTCCCGAAGGGAGGCGGGTTGTGGCAAGAAACATACCGAGGAGTATTAACGTCGCCTTTTAGGTGGCAACCTACTTGGACCTTTGGGAGCCATAGGTAGAAGCTGCTTGGTGTGGACCGTCCAGTAATCCGGCCGTGTGCTGAACCACCATGCTGCGAACCCTGCTAACGCCATCGTCACAAGCGACGTCACCTGGGCTTGTTTTAACCCGAGAGCTACCAGGGGTTCGGTGCGCAAGAAGAAGAGCACGAACTGGCCAAGTGAGTAGCTAGCCAGATAGACGGCAAACAGCATCCCAGGCTTCGGTAGCCTATGGCGCAAGTTCCACAGAACGGCAAAGAGCGCGATATTAAAAAGCAACTCGTAGACGGCTGCAGGTTGATAGGCTATCGTGTGGTCCGCAACGAAAGAGTTGGGGTGCAGGTACACGAAGCCCCACGGCAGGTCCGTAGGGGGACCAACGATATCGCCGTTGATGATGTTTCCAATTCGACCGAATGCCTGGCCAACGACAGCGAAGAGCGCCCCAGCATCCAAAATGGTGCCCAGGGAGATCCGCCTCAGTCTGGCCACCACCGTGAGGGTGAGTGCGACCCCAATGATGGCCCCATAGAAAGCCATTCCGCCTTCCCAGGTAGCGATGATCCGCCATGGCTCCGCAAGGTACGGCTCAAGTGGCTGCTGAACCACATAATATAGCCTTGCCCCCACGAACCCAGCGAGAATGGATGGCCAAACTGCAGCCCAGATGTCGTCGTCGCTGATACCACGTTTACGCGCATAGGGGTAAGCTATCAGTAACCCAACGATAATCCCGATGTCGTACATCAGGCCGTACCAACGCAGGGCAATCGGTCCTATCTGCGCTAGAACGGGATCTATGTCGATGAATATGAATGCTGGCATTCCCGTAGTTGCTCCTATGATATCGGATTAGCCATACGATTAAGGATTATAGAGGGCCATGAGCAGAACGTCTACTCGAAGGCCATCATCAATCTACCTTGAGGAACTCTACCGCCTGGTAAACGGTAAACTTCAGTTGTCATCCCAATAAACAGGCTCAATAGAACGTCTATCCCTCGTACAGGCGCTAAAAACCGCAAATTGGTGCTAGAAATGTAGCCGCAACCTTGATGGTTGCGGCTACATTTCTAGCACCAATTTGCCGGATGCACCGCTTAATGCAGGCGCTCCATCAGATTGGTTATGCATGCTATCACAATTATTTCCCGTTGGCAGTTACGGTCTCGAAAGGCCAGGCAACCACACCGCCATCCATGAACCTAACCTTCTTAAAGCCCAAGGCTTCGAGTATCTTAGCGGCTTCGTACCCCCTAAGGCTCACCTTACAGTAGGTAACGATCTCCTTATCCCTGGGAAGCTCGTCGGCTCTTTCTCTCAGTGTCTCAAGAGGCACAAGACGTACCCGTGGATCAGCAATATGCTCTGTTTCGAACTCTTTAGGGCTTCGAACGTCTAATAGGATGAAATCATCCCCGGCATCCATTTTTTTCTTCACATCGAGAGATGGAATCGAGTGAGCCAACCCATCGATCTTGTTCCTTCCAACGTTAGCGGCATGAGCCACCACGTCGATGGCAGTGGAATAGGGAGGCGCATAGCCGAGATCCAGGTTGGCAAACTGGTCCAGGGTGGCGCCAAGGGAGATGGCCGTGGCCGCAACATCGATGCGCTTTACTGCATCGCCCATACCTAGCGCTTGAGCTCCCAGTAAGCGGCGGGTTTTCGCATCGGCAATCAATTTGACCACCACGATTTTGTTTGCCGGGTAGTAGTGGGCGCAATCCGGTGACGGTGCCACGGAAGTGAGCGGATCATAACCTGCGGCTTTGGCGGCCTCCTCGCTTAGCCCGGTCCTACCGACGTTGAGACCGAGGGATTTGAGAATGGTTGTACCCAGCACACCGGGGAACTTCTCCTCTCCTCCGGTTAGGTTGTCGCCGATAACGCGCCCATGCTTGTTGGCTGTGGAGCCCATTGGTGTGTAAACCGGGGCTCCGGTGATCAGATTGATGTTCTCCACACAGTCCCCGCCGGCGTAAATATCGGGGTCGCTTGTCTGGAGATACTCATTGACGGCGATAGCTCCCGTAGAGCCCAACTTCAGGCCAGCCTCTGCTGCCAAGGTTACATTGGGTCTGACGCCGATAGCCATGACCGCCATGTCGCCCTCAATCACCCCCTGGTCGGTTATCGCCCCAACGAAGTTGCCATCGGCATCACCTTTGAGACCTCTCACCGGCATCCCAAGCCGGAGATCAATCCCTTTACTGCGGAGGTGTTTCGCCAGCAGCGCGGCCATGTCTGAGTCCAGCAGCCAGGCAAGCAGTTGGTCTTTCATCTCGACAATGGTGACGTCTACACCCTGGTTCATCAGGGCATCAGCCATCTCTAGGCCAATCAAGCCGCCTCCGATCACCACAACTCGATCTACTTCCCCGGATTCCACTGCATCGCGAATAGCAACAGCATCGTCCGGATGCCCAACCCTGAATACACGCTTTAAGCCTGTGCCGTCCATCTTAGGGACTATTGGATTCGCACCGGTCGCCACCACTAGCTTATCGTAGGGGAGCCTGCTTTTCGCCCCTGTCTCTAGGTCGACAACCAGCAACTCCTTGCGCTCGCGGTCTATCTTTTCCGCCAAGGTGCGGGTCATTACCTTGATATCTTTCACTGCTTTGAAGAACGCTGCATCCCGCACGGCACCGGCCGCATTATGCATCAACTCCTCGGCTTCCTGAATCAAGCCAGCGACGTAAAACGGCAGGCCGCATCCGGCGTAAGAGAGCAGTTCGCCCTTCTCCACGATCGTGATCTCTGCCTCTGGATCTCTCCGTCGAGCTCGAGCCGCGGCTTTGGGGCCGGCAGCCACGCCGCCAACTACAACTATCTTTTTCCCCATTTTTTCTCCTTAGACATCAATACTGTCGAGTCCCCCTGGTAGAGTCCTCGTTTGTCGCAAATCGCATTATCTAAACGAGTTTAAGTTTACGAATATGCACGAAACCAATGCTACGATAGCCACTCGAACGCGTCAACTTCAGACTCAGTTCCTCTCGGGAGGTGGTTGGCACGGCTGGTGCTCGGGTTGCAACAGTATCGACGACACAACCGACGACCAGGGGGTTAAGGACCAGTGAGAACCGATCAATTAGGCGCCAACAGCTCCTGCTTGCCCAACACATCGCTCAAGGAGGCCATCGATCTCATCCGAAACATGGGTTTTCACGGTATTACGCTGCTCGCGTTCGCGAATACCCGGCACCGCTACGGGAATTTGGCTGGCTTCTGGTTTCGAGATATGAACGAGCCGGAGCAGCAGGAGCTAAAAGGGCTACTGTCAGGCTTCGATAGACGGGCGCTCCACGCCCCGTTCGTCAACCTGCCTGTTATTTCTTACGATCCAAAATTGGAACAGCTTGCCCACGATCGAATTCAAGAAGCGATCGATGCCGCCGAATACCTTGGCTGCCAGGTCGTAATAGTCCACCCTGCCTACCGGCAGAACTACTCCCTTCCGGAGTACTGGGACCACATGGTCGCTGTGTTCAAATCGCTTGGAGAGTATGCAGGAAGCCGCGGGGTGAAGCTTGGTATTGAGACCGGTTTCCCAACCGACGTAGACCAATTTGTCGACCTCCTAGAAGCTATCGGGCATCATGCCGTGGGAGCGACGCTGGACTGCGGCCACATGCTACGGTACGTGGATAGCGATCTTTGGGGAACTCGAGCTGGGATCGTTCAATTGAACAATCAATTGATGAGTATGGTCCGGCAATTAGGGATCCTAACAGTCCATGTCCAGCTCCACGACGTCAACATTCCCGAGTGGGCAGATCATCGGGCAATCGGGCGAGGGGGCATCGACTTCGAACCTTTGCTGGTCGAGCTTGATACTATTGGATATCAAGGAATGCTGGAGTTCGAACTAGAGGAGAAGGACGGGATCACGGCATTGAAGGAGAGCAAGCGAAGGATTGAGGCGCTCATTCGGCAATTGAGTGGTCGGCGTAAGGCGGCGTGATGAATTCGGTCTCGTCTTAACGGTGGGCTAGCCGACCGGTAAGATAAGGCTGGCAATTAACAGCATCAACAAAAGCGCCGAGACCATAACAAAACGCAGTCTTTTTAACCAGATAAATCCTATCGTAAGAGTCATAATCCCGACCATAGGTGATGCCATCAAAATGAGCAACCCCAATTCCATCAAGTCTAAAGGGTCCGCCCCTTGACTCTCAATTATCAGACTAGCGGGATTGCCAAAAGGATCTCTGAAGGTAGGAACACCGAGCATCAGCATCACTAAACCGATGAGAGCGATGCTCAACCCCAATACCGCTCCTAGCAGTAGCACTCTGCCGGTCAGATCATCCAACCTCGCATCTAAATTGTCCATCAGTAGTATCCCGCTACATGAAGAAGCATGAGAAAAGCTACAACAACGAATAGGACAGCTAGCATATCGTTAATCAACGCAATGCGTAGGCGAGGTACTCGTCTAGCGCCTACGAATGACCCGATAAACACCCCCAGAGTCACGGCGGTAGTAACGCGAACATCTAAAAACCCCGCTGAGTAGTAAATAGCTGCGCTTACCGCTGCGGTGAAACCAAGCATCAGGTTGCTGGTAGCCACCGCCGCCTTCACTGGCACTTCATTAATAAAGACCATGGAGGGTACATTGATCACCCCCCCACCTATTCCAAGCAATCCGGAAGACAAACCTGCAAACAGGCTCATACCAAGCCCCTGAGGAAGCCTGCGAATCCGGTAACGAACCTGCAGATGCAGATTTTGGTCGTAGTAGGTATCCCCCAATTGACCTTCGTCAATATCTATTACCATAGGGTGCTCGCCCTCATGCCTCCGTATCCATGTGAGTACCGCAACAGCTAGAAGCGCGAGGGCAAATAACAGGGTTAGCAGTTCTCGTCCAACGGAGACGCCGATGAGTCCGCCTACAATACCTCCAAAGGTGGTGCCCACTCCAAGTGTGATAGCCAATCTGGGATTGGCCAATCGGCGCCTTAGATAGAATCCCGCGCCCGCGGAGGATGTCGCGATAATGGACGTCAAACTGGCCGCCACGGCGCTCTGAACAGGCACTCCGAGCCCAACCGAGAGAAGAGGAACCATTAGCGCGCCACCACCGATTCCCAGCACGACCCCCAGGCCACCGATGATAACACCTGATCCCAGCATTGTACCGAGTAGTAACCAATCCAAACCCGTTCGCCTCCTGAGTAACCGAGGGTTCCGTGATCCCTGCGCTGAGCACAGAAGCATGAAAAGTCTAACAGCGCCCTGGTACTCGATACTCCCGAAGCTGTGTGATGCCAATGCAATCTGGCACTGAGGGGCAAACCCTATGCCATCTATTACTAGAGCGGGCATGGTTCACGGCACGAGTCACAATGTAGCATCAGGCCTTGTGCCTGACGTGGTACCTCGTCGGGGACGAGCCCCGACGCTACAGATCTGGTTGTTTGTGTGAACCATGCCGTAGCGGGACTCTAATACTGGGACGTATACAGCTTGGTTTGTGGTAACCTTATCTAGAGAAACCGCATTTGTTGTAACAAAGTGGTTAGCTGTCGGCGCCAACCGGCAACGATTTGTGTAAAGCGGTTTAATTTAGACTAGCTATTCGGGAGTTAACATTGAAGAACGAAACTCACGTGGTCATCGGCGCAACAGGCGCCTTGGGATCGGCTATTGTAAGGCGGCTAAGAGAAGAAAATAAGCTTGTGAGAGCTGTCGCACGTGATGTAGATCTAGCAAAAGAGATGCTTCCATCATCAGCCGGTATCGTCTTCGGCGATATGGCTTCCCCTGATAGCGTCAAGGCCGCATGCGAAGGGGCAGCAGTAATCTACCATTGCGTAAATATACGTTACTGCGAATGGGCTAAGTATATGCCCGCTCTAACAGAGAACATTCTTGATGGAGCACGAAAGGCCAAGGCCAAGCTGCTATTTCCTGGCAACCTCTATGTTTACGGTCCTTTTCAAAAGACTCCGGTCGATGAAAACCACCCTCACGCAGCAAACACCAAAAAGGGCAAGGTCAGGATCTTGATGGAGAAGATGTTGATGGACGCTCATCATGCTGGCGACGTGCAGGCGGTGATCCCTAGATTTCCAGATTTCTACGGACCAGACGTAACCAACCCCCTTATGGCTCCGATATTCCAATCTGCTCTGGAAGGCAAAGAAGCGGGGTGGCCGGGCCGGTTAGACGTCCCTCACGATCTGCTGTTCGTGAAAGACGCAGCAAAAGCCTGTGTCCTGCTGGCAGACACTGAGGACGCTTTCGGGCAGGTGTGGCACGTGCCTGGGCCGGGCTCGCTAACTGGGCAGCAGTTCATGGAAATGGTGTTCGATGCCGCCGAGCGGCCTCCAAAGACAAGAGCGCTGGGGCGGATGCTTTTCCGTTTCTTCGGGCTGTTGATTCCGGATGCGGGAGAGATGGTGGAGGTCTTGTACCTCTTCGAACAGCCGATGGTGATGGATGGCAGGAAGTTCGCTGGGGCCTTCCCGCACTTTGAGTACACATCACACAGGGAAGCGGTTCGTCTGACAGTAGAGTGGTACAAGAACCGACAAGCGGTATCAAGCAAAAAGTAGACAACGAGAGCGATTCGATGTTTAATTCCCCCGGTAATTTCTGCATTTGTTAGCACATCTCAAAGCTGCTCAAACCTATCTCAGCTAACCGGAGGGGTTATTCGATGCAAGTACGAGCTCAAGCGGAAAAGTCTGTTTGGAAGGGATCTCCTTCCCAGTGGCTCAATTTGAAAGCCTACCTACTCTGCAGTTTAGGCTCATTACTAGCCGTTATCGGCGCTGTGCTGGCCTGGCAAGGGTTATCATCCCAAGCTCAGGAGGTAAGGTTGGCGGCAGTCGGTGCGGCGCTAGTGGTTTTCGTGGCCTTAGTAATCATCGCCATTAAGAAGTTCCTTGAATTGCGTTGCACTCGCTATCACTTGACCACGGAGAGAATTCGGATCACCACAGGCATCTTGTCCACTCAAACAGAAGACACGGAGCTGTACCGTGTCGACGATATCAAACTCGAACGCCCTTTCTTGATGCGGCTCGTCGGTCTAGGAAACATTATCATGGTCACATCGGATCGGACTACTCCGAATATCATACTGAAAGCTATCTCCAAATCGGAAGAGTTGCGCGACACAGCCAGGATTCACATTGAGGAATGCCGTGATAGGAAGCAAACAAGAGTGTTGGATATGAATTGAGCCGTCCGATACCGGACTATATTCATCCTAGAGCCATAATGGTAGCGCATCGCAGATTTCAGGTCGTTCCTAGCCGCAACCTTCTCAGCAATTGGGCATTAACAGCGACGATTACGGTGCTGGCCGACATGAATAATGCACCTACGGCTGGAGCCAGAAAGATACCTAAGGGTGCAAGGATACCTGCAGCCAGTGGAATTGCGACCAAGTTGTAGCCTGTAGCCCATAAAAGATTTTCAACCATTTTCCTGTAGCTTGCCCTGCTCAATCGAATTACCTTCACGACATCACGCGGGTCGTTGCTTACCAGTATTATGCCTGCGCTCTCGATGGCCACATTCGTCCCGGCACCGATGGCGATACCCACATCTGCCGTGAGAAGTGCAGGGGCATCGTTGATCCCATCGCCTACCATGGCTACACGGTAGCCTCTCTGTTTTAGCTCTGCTATCTTATCTGCCTTGTGCTCCGGTAATACCTGGGCAAAGAATTCGTCGATACCCAACTCCTGGGAAACGGAGCGCGCTACAGCTTCGCTGTCGCCGGTCAACATAGCCACTCTCACCCCCATTGCCTTTAATTGCGCTACCGCTTCCCTCGACTCATCACGGATTACGTCCGCCATGGCAAACGCAGCTCGAGGTATACCATCGTACACCAGGTACACCACCGTTTTGCCTTCAGCCCCCCACAGTTCCGAAGCTGCCCAGAGGCTCTGAGGAAGCTCAAACCCCAGGGTTTCCAGCAACTGCGGCCCCCCAACGTACACATCTCGGCCTCCTACCCGGGCGCGGACCCCCCGCCCGGCCATAGCCTCGAAGCTCGCAGCAGTCGGCACATCCACCCCCCGGCTTTCAGCCTCCCGACTGATAGCGCGGGCTATCATATGTTCGGAGTCCCCTTCGGCAGCCGCAGCCAGCGCAAGGGACTCCTCTTCCGGCATTCTCACAGGGACAATCCCCACGACACCATGCTCGCCCTTGGTCAAGGTGCCCGTCTTGTCGAAGACCACCACGTCGAGATCCCTCGCCTGCTCCAGCGCCAGTCTCTCCCGCACCAGCAGTCCGTTGCGGGCTGCCAGGGTGGTGGATATGGCAACTACCAGAGGGATCGCCAATCCAAGTGCATGAGGGCAGGCGATCACCAGGACGGTGACGGCTCTCTCCAGCGCGAAGCCCAGACTTCCGAGAAGTGCTAACCACCCGAGAAAGGTTACGGCTCCAGCAACGATTGCTACGATTGTAAGCAAGTAGGCTGCTCGGTCTGCCAGCGCCTGGGCCCTAGAGCGGGACTGCTGAGTATGCTCAACAAGCCGCATTATCCCCGCCAAGGTCGTGTCCTCTCCGATTTTGTCCACTCGCGATCGGAGAGAGCCGTCGATATTGACCGTCCCCGCTATCACCGAATCCCCAGGCCCCTTAGGAACAGGTGTCGACTCACCGGTAATCATCGATTCGTTAACGTGGGACTCCCCCGTTTCAACGTGTCCATCTGCAGGCACTTTTGCGCCGGGGCGGATCAGCACCAAATCCCCCACCCGTAGCTCCTCGATCCGCACATCCCGGGTCTGGCCATCGGTGACCAGTTCCGCCGTATCAGGTAACAATCGGGCCAATTCCGCTAAAGCACCGCGCGCTCTTCCGATGGATCGCATCTCTATCCAGTGGCCCAATAGCATTACGTCAACTAGAGTGGCCAATTCCCAGTACAGCGGTTCTCCCGGCAGTACGAACTGGCTGGCAATGCTGTACAGATAGGCAACTGTAATCGCCAGCGCAATCAGAGTCATCATCCCTGGCGTTCGGGTTGCCAGTTCACTAGCGGCACCTCTCAGAAAGATGGTGCCTCCATAAATGTAGATGATAGTCGCGAGGATCAACGATAGATACTGATACCCAGGAAAACGCGGGGCCGTATAGCCAAAAAGCTCCTGAAAGAGGTCGGCGTAGATGAGGATCGGGATGGTGAGGATGAGGCACACCCAGAAGCGACGTTGAAACTCCTGGAGGTGATGGGACTCCATGGCTGCAGCCTCACGCTCGGCTCGGCCGCTGGTAGGAGGGGGGTGATGCTCAGTTATGTGCCCGCCCGGCACCTGAGCTTCCTGTGGCCGATGGCCAGGTATCTCGCCACGCTGATCGCTACCCCCATGATCGTGCATCCCATCGCTCCTATGCTTTCCCCAAGCCCATCGAGCCGCCACCAAGGCTTGTCGCTAAGTACTCGGCTACGAAAGAGCTTGTCTAAGGGTCCCTGAAAAGTTTAACCTTGTTGGTGTTGCTTGCAGGCTCCGTGCCCAGATTAAGGGGCAAAGGATGGTTCACACGAACAGTCAGATCGTGTAACAGTCCAATGCTGTAGCGTCGGGCCTTGTGCCCGACGTGGTACCTCGTCGGGGACGAGCCCCGACGCTGGTATGGAGTGACCTGTCAAGCTAGTGGTGCTGTTTTGGTTTTGACGAGCTACTGGTTTGCTTGATCGAG
>JBMNNU010000414.1:0-2616 GCA_050942695.1 Chloroflexota bacterium | reverse complement strand
TATGTACGTCGATCGGAAGCTGGACGGGATTCAGACAGTGCGAACGCTTTCCCTATTGGCCATTCCATATCCTGGAAAAGAAGAAGTGGTAGTTCTCGATTTCGCCAACGAGCCGGAGGATATAAGGAAGGCGTTCGCGCCTTACTACGATCGAACAATCCCTGAAGATGTGATTGATCCCCGCCGCTTGGAGCCAATGAGTACCGAGTTAGCCAGCTTCAATCTGTACTATCAGCCCGAGGTAGAGCGCGTTGTATTTTATGCGCTGAACGCTCAACTGATACGTGGTGCTCAAGATGCTTTGTGGCCGGTAATCCAGCGTTATCTCGCGGCCAACGACGTGGATAGGGAGCGTTTTTCAACACTACTTCGCGATTACCTTCGCCACTACAGTTACATCTCTAACTGGCTGCCCCTGAAGGACCGCGAGTTGGAGAAGCTGTTTATCTTCGGCCGGTATCTGCTGCAAAGGCTACCCCTGAATGCAGATATACTTGCTGTTGACATAAAAACGAGGGTCGAAAACCTGTTGCCTCGTTCTTCTTATGCTCCGTAGAGCTCGTTTAGGTAATCTGCCAACCGATCGTACCAGTCGGTCTGATCCGCCAAAGTGAAGTGGGCGTTAGCGCCGCTTGGGTTGGGCACTACGAAGAGTCTTGTATCTCCCAGCCGGCGCGATTGAATGCCCAATTGTATGGTTGATTTTGGCTCCCCCAGGACGTAGCGGGCGAAGGCGCCGTATCCTGTGACGCCGTGGAAGCAAGCCACCTTCGGGCTGTATTCATGCAGCCTCGATAGAAGCTTGGGCGCCCACTCCTGATAGTCAGCCGGCGTCAGCTCGGAGGCGTTGCGCGTAGGCCGCTTGACCACGTCTGTGAAGCCGATACCAAAAGCCGGTAGCCTGTTGTCATCTTCCGGGATAAGCCTATCTCGGCCGAGCGCAGTGCGGATGGGCAGGCTGAGCCGCGAGCGTGAGAAGGCCGGCCAGAAGCGGTTGCTGGGGCGAGCGAAGTAGTGGCCCTTCTGTACCGCGTACACCGCGGGGTTGATGCCCACGAAAACCAGCTTGAGATTCGGCGACAGATAGTTGGGGAGAGTTGGAAAGGGATATCTTTCGGGATCGATCATCGATAGATGCCTCATTGCTCAGGGTTTTAGTTAATTTCGCACCCCAGGTCGCGCAGCTTTTGCTCGAGGTTCGGGCCAACCTGCTTTCCGGCAGCGCTTGAAGCCTGTTTCGCCCGTTCCCTCTCCATCAGCTTCAGCCAGGCGGCGTACACATCCTCGGCGTCCTGCCATGGAATGACTACGATTCCCTGCTCGTCCGCGACGATGATGTCGCCTGGGTTGACCACTACCCCTCCGCAGGCGATGGGGTAGTTCAACTCTCCCGTCTGCGAATGGTCGCTCCCCATCGGGCAGATTGCTCTTGCGAAGACGGGGAAGTTGGCAGCTTTGCTCTCGTGAGTGTCCCTGCAAGCCCCGTCGATGATGGCGCCGGCCTGTCCCTTCCGGGCTCCGAGAATGCTGCGGTTCCCGCCCCAAAGGCTGCGGGTAACCACACCTCGCCCGTCCACGACGATGACATCTCCAGGTTGGGCGATCTCCTGCGCCTCCATAACCATCAGGGCGTCGCCGGGCTGGACCTTTACTGTGATCGCGGTGCCGACGCACTTAGGAATGGGTGTGTACATCGGATAGATGTCTCGCATCCCCCCGGTGTGATTCATTGCCCCTGCCAGATCCGGTGGCGAGGCCTCGCGGAACTTCTCCACCAGATCCCTAGGTGGACGCTCGATGTTCAACCTTACCCGGTTACCCACTTTGCCCATCTATTCCTACTCCTCCTAATCGATGTGAATTTTTTGCTATTGTTACCGTCAAACTGTTTGCTACCGGCATTATCCGACCTGCAGCAGCACGCCCGCTGTGTCGGGCACCACCAGGACAGATGCGGATGTGCCGAGCTTTTCGAATGCTGCGTCCAGCGCTGCTTGTGCCGTAGGGAAGAGCTTGATCGGCAACTGGCCGAGGTCTTTGGCGGTCAACCCCTTGGTAGCCATATAGATATCCGACTTCTGGAGTATTGAGGCAATGCGGAACGCCTTGTTCCCGAACACGGTGAACTCAGCATCCCTGAATCGCTCCAATATCTCCTCCACAGAGCCTCCCAGCAGGGCTTCTGCCAGCTCCGGATGCCCTATACCCTCGGTGCACTCGGCGACCATGATTATCACGCCTCCATCCCGCACCGCTACCGGCACCCGGGTGAGCCCTTTGCCCTCGGTTTGCCATAGGTTCCCATCCCTGGGTGCACCGCCCAGCGCCGCCAGCACGATGTCTGCCTTGCGAGGTAGTTGGTAACTGATCATTTCGCTGGCTGCTCGTACCCCTGTCCTGTGCGACTTTATCCAGTGGCCAGCGAACGCCTGGGAGATCTGCTTCTTATTTGTCAGGATAACGGTCAACGCGAAATCCAATCCTATTAGAGCAGCGGCTTGCTCCAGGTCTTCCCGGAAGGGATTCCCCTCCAGCACACCGATTTGCACATCGGGCCGGCTGGACATGGAGTGATGCTTCATCACCGTCTTGCGACCTGAAATGCCGGGAAGGAAG
>JBMNNU010000413.1:0-2627 GCA_050942695.1 Chloroflexota bacterium | reverse complement strand
GTCTCCCTTCTGTCGTCCACCAACTGTACGTTGATCATGCTGACGTTGCGCCCACCCTGCGCAGTACGCTGGGTGAACACCCTCTGTTGGAGCGTAGTGATGGGTACCAGGATCTGGTCATCCTGGCTGCCCATGGCCTGGGCGCCCTTGGATTCGAGCACCCCGATGACGCGAAATCTCACCATGCGGTTGCCGAAGCCGAAGCTCACCTGCTGATCTATGGGGTCCTGGTCTGGAAAGAGGGCGGCTGCGATATTGCTGCCGATCACCGCCACGGTCGATCGGCGCTCTATATGTTGAGCCGAGATAAACTCGCCCTGAGCGGTATGGAAGTTCCTGACCTGCTCGTACTCCGGGGTTATCCCGGTTACTCTCGTGTTGATGTTGTTGCTTCCAAATTTAGCCTGGACGAAGGTGTTCACCTCCGGAGCGGTGGCAACCACCTCTGGGATGGCGCCGCTTTCCATAATTGCCTGAGCATCCTCGAATGTGAGGGTGGGAGCGCTGCCAGCGGCCTGGCGGACCCCTCCTTCTTGGACGGCTCCAGGCGAGATAAAGAGCAGGTTGGATCCCATTCCTCGTATCTGCTCGGTAATCATCGCCTGGGCTCCCCGTCCGATGGACATGAGCGCGATGACAGCGCCTACACCAATGATGATGCCCAACATGGTAAGGGCGGATCGCATCTTGTTAGCGGCGAGGCTGCTCAGGGCTACTCGGAAGCTTTCTGCCATGTTCATAGTGCGCCTCCTGAGGAGTCCTGAGGAGTCCTGTATCCTGAGTCCTGCGGGCGGTTCTGGGTTCTGGGTTCTGGGTTCTGCTCCCTCTCCCCGAGGGAGGTTTCTCTCCCCTCTCCCTGTGGGGGAGGGGCAGGGGGTGGGGTCCCTCTCCCTGTCTCATCGTCTTCCTGCATCCGGTCGGAGCTGACCTGGCCGTCACGGATGGTGATCACACGCCGGGTGCGGGCTGCAATGTCCGGCTCGTGGGTTACAAATACGACGGTGATCCCCATCTCGGTGTTAAGCTTGAGAAATATCGAGATGATCTCCTCGCTAGCCTTGGTGTCCAGGTTGCCGGTGGGCTCATCAGCCAGGATTATGGATGGGTTGTTCACCAGCGCACGGGCGATGGCTACCCTCTGCTGTTGTCCGCCTGAAAGCTCAGTGGGGCGGTGATGCATCCGGTCGCCCAACCCGACGGCCTCCAGGGCCCTTATCGCCCTTTCCCTTCGGTTGTCCCCTTTGCAGTAAAGCAACGGCAGCTCGACCTGCTCCAGGGCGCTCCTTCGCGGCAGAAGGTTGAAGCTCTGGAAGACGAAACCGATCTTGAGATTCCGTATCTCCGCCAGTTGATCGTCTGACAGGGTGCTCACCTCGATGCCATCCAGGTAGTAGTTGCCGCTGGTGGGTTGGTCCAGACAGCCGAGTATGTTCATCAGGGTGGACTTGCCTGAGCCGGAAGGACCCATGATGGCTACCAGCTCTCCGTCGTGGATCTCAAGGTCCACACCCCGGAGGGCGTGGACCTCCATTTCGCCCATTTTATAGACCTTGGTTATGCCTTTTACTTCTATCATCGGATCACTACGTTGGTTTTAGTGGGAGGGCCGCCTACTGCGCCGGCGGGCGACAAACTGCTCCGGATGGTTGTCGATGGTATCACCACCGGCTCACCTTCATGGATACCTGAGATAATCTCAGTGAACTGGTCGTTGCTAGATCCAATCTGTACGGTTCTCGTTTCGATCTGGCCTCCTCCGAGCATCACATCCACTACTTTATTGCGACCCATGGTTCGGACCGCTCGATTAGGCACCAATAGCACTGAGTCCTTGCGCTCCACCTCTATGGTGACCACCGCGGTCATGCCGGCCGGCAACGGAGGGCCATCCAGTTCGGGCTCTATGGAGATCAGATAGGTTACCACTCCCTGCTGGGTTGTGCCCGTTGGTGGAACAGAGAGCACCCTTCCACGCATCTCCCGGCCGGGAACCGCGTCGAAGGTAATAGTTGCTGGCTGCCCTGCGGCCAGCTTGGCCACGTCGGTCTCGTCTACGGTGACGTCGATCCTGATGGCCATCGGGTCGACAATCGTCATCACCGTGGATTCGCCGACCTGTTCGCCCACATTGGCGGCGATCGACGCCACCACCCCATCGAATGGGGCCACAAGTGTGGCGTTCTGGAGATCATCCTTTGCCTGTTGGAGGTTCGCCTCGGACTGTCGAACCGCCTCTTCTGCCTGGATCAGATCAAGCTCCTTAGGGGGATTGACCTTCTGGGCTAGGTTATACTGTGCGTTGGCTAAGCTGCTTTTGGCGGACTGGATTTCAGATTCCTTAGGGCCTGCCAGCAGCTCGGCTAGTTTTCCCTCCGCTGTGGCTAGTGCAGCTTTCGCCTGGTCGACAGAAGCCTGCGCAGTTTGGAGGTCGGCCTCCGAGGATCCGGCTCTGAACTGGTCCAGCTTGGACTGGGCCGAGGCCAGTCTAGCCTTCGCCTCGCTAACGGCGGCTTCGGCAGATGCCAGGTCGGTGGCCGTCGGGTTCTTCAACTGCTCTAGCTTGGCGACCGCGCTGTCGTAGTTGTTCTGCGCAGAGTCTAGTTTGGCCTGGGCTTCCTGCAGATCCT
>JBMNNU010000050.1:0-15279 GCA_050942695.1 Chloroflexota bacterium | reverse complement strand
GTAGCGTATATGATTCAGTCGCCCCGAGAGAGCCTTTCTAGTACGTAAACGGTTGGGCATATGAGGGAATGCTGGTTTCAGTAGTTTTGGCCAGAGAATCTGTTCGTAGCGAGCATCCAACAGGCTGGTCCAGAAACCGAAGTTAAGCTCGGCGACCACTCGCCCAATGTTGATAGGCCCGGGTTTTTGTCTCAATCTAGCCTTAACATCTGCTACCTTTGCTTGTTCCCGTGACTTGAGTATAGACGGACAGTCAAACCAATGATGGTTACCAAAGGCTTCGGTGGCAGCTATATTGATGCTATTTCGAAGAGCGACTTCCAGTCCTTGCAGACATGGATACAGGGCTTCGCATAGTGCCAAATTCCATAGATAACAGGCTAGTATGTCGATATCTTCTTCAGTATCGGAACGCCGATAGGATTCAAACCGTTCGACCGAAATAATTTGGCGAAACGAAGAAAAGAATTGTTGCATTGTGTTTTAGACTCAAGTATACTTTGTATTGCAGTCCCCGGGTAATCCTCTCCCGGTTTTGAGCCGGTGATGATCCCGGGGTTTTCTTTGCGTTATCACACCCCTTCAGTATGCGTTGCTGCCCTTGAAGACGGCGAAGATGGTTCTTAGCAGGATCTTGATGTCGAAGAGGGGGGACCAGTTCTCCACGTAGTAGAGGTCGTATTTCGTACGCTCCTCGATGGATGTGTTGCCCCGAAGCCCGTTCACCTGAGCCCAGCCGGTCACGCCAGCCTTTTCACGGTGCCGCTCGCTGTATCGGGGGATCATACGGCTGAACTGCCGCACGAAGTAGGGCCTTTCTGGCCTAGGACCTACGAGGCTCATCTCCCCCAACAGCACGTTGACCAGTTGGGGAAGTTCGTCGAAGGAGTAGCGTCTCATGACCCGGCCCAGCCAGGTTGTGCGCTGGTCACCCGGCCTTGCCCAGACAGGTCCCGACTCTTTCTCCGCGTCGGGCTTCATAGATCGAAACTTGATCAGCTCGAAGGGCTTTCCATCCAGCCCGACTCTAGTCTGGGTGAAGAAGACCGGCCCGTTGGGCGATGTGACCTTGATTACTAACGCTGCTAGCATCATGATAGGGGAAAACAGCACCAGACAGATGGCGCTGATGACGAGATCCATTGCCCGTTTTATTGCAAGGTTCCACCCACGCAAGGCCACGTCGCGCACTCTCATCATCGGAAGCCCGCCTAGCTCGGTAACGCCAACCTCGCTGGACATGATCTGGAACACGTCTGGGAACACCTTGACGTTGATTTTCAGCTTTCCACAACTGTGTACCAGATGTAGCACCTGCTTGTGAGTGATGGTTGGGGACGCGAACATCACCTCGTCGATGCGATACTCCGAGACCACCTGAGGCAACGATGACACCGGCCCGAGAACAGGCATGTCACCGGGCGGGATCAGCGTGGGGTCGTCCTCCAGAAATCCGACGACAGAATAGCCCAGGCCTGGCCAGGAGGCGATACGATCGTAGATGATTCGGCCTGGCTCCCCTGCGCCCACGATTAGCAACCGTTCTTGATTGATCCCTAAGGTGCGGAGCACGGATGCCAGAGTGATCATCAGCACCCTGGAGAGCCACAACAGAACGATGCTGATTCCCCAAGAGTAGAGCAGCACCCAACGGGGGTAGTCTATCCCTTTGAATGCCATGGTAGATATTCCGAGTGAAAGCAGATATCCCAACGTAACCCACCGGAAAACGGAGTAGAACAGGTCTATCCGGGAGATACCCCGGTGGGGGCTGTAGAGCCGCACGGCGAAGAGCACCAAGACCACCGTAATTACCATCAGGACCATGATGCCTTCGTAAGCAACGAAAGGAGGCATGGTGATCCGCGCACGCGGCTCGATCTCCAACCGGAGGTTGTACGAGACGGCGAAGGAGCCGATCAGCAGGAATATATCGGTTACAAGGAGGAGAAGACCGAATACTATGGCGAATAGGCGTTTCATCAGGATACCCTCCGGGCCTAGGTCGGTCTCAGACGATTGACGGTTAGGGAAAACAGACATTTGATTCGAATTGCCGCTACGATTAAGCATCCAATCACAAAGTTCGTATTTTTAGCATAATGCTTTTTGTAGAAGATATCCATAGCCCTGTAGAACTCGATTGTGGCTTTCCGGCTGTGGCGACTGCTGGCGCCCTTGTAATGGAGTACGACTACCGCCGGGTTATACAGCACTTTCCAGCCCACGCTTTTGATCCTGAATGCCCAATCGAGGTCCTCACCGTACATGAAGAACGATTCGTCCAGGAGGCCCACCTGCTTGGCCGCTGCGGCTCGCACCATCATGAACGCGCCGACCACGGAGTCCACTTCGGCAGGCTGGTCGGGGTCCAGGTAGGTCATGTTATACCGCCCAAATCGTCTGCTTTTGGGGAAGAGTTTGCTCAATCCCAGCATCCGATAGAAAGATACCTCAGGGCTAGGAAAACCGCGGCGACAGGCCAGGTCCAGACAGCCGTTCTGTCTAACGAGTTTGGGGCCGGCCACGCCTGCTTCAGGATGTGAATCCATGTATTCTGTCATTTCGCGCAAAGCTCGAGGCGGGAGAACAGTATCGGGGTTCAATAGCAACCAGTACTCCCCGCGACACTGTCGAAGTGCAAGGTTGTTAGCGTAAGCGTATCCCCTGTTCTCTTCGCAGGCTATCAGGCGGACCCATGGGAACTGCTCGGATACCATGTCCAAACTGCCATCTGAAGAGGCGTTGTCAACCACGAATAGCTCCATGCTTGGGACCTCTTCGCTCTTCTCGATAGATCTCAGGCAAGCTTGGAGTAGGTCGCGAGTATTGTAGTTAACGATCACTACGGAGAGTTTGGGGGTGGCGTCCAAGGCTGCCCTCAGCGGTTTGGTGGGTTCGGCCAGGGAAAAATCCCCGAGCATCAGATATCGCTATCTAAATAACGCGGCTAGAGCGTAGCGGTTACTATATCAGCCTGTAAGCTGAAGCTGTCCCGATTATAGTGGGAGAACATCACCAGGGTCAAACCGTCTTCACAGCGTGGACCTTCACCTGAGGGTAGATGCCGAGGAAACTGATGGCTCGTACTATAGGTCTTGAAAGCCCAAGTCTACGCAACAGTTCAAATGCCTTTCTCTTAGAACTGCTGTGGATGCGCTCCGTCTCCGTCGTTTTTTGCCAGAACTCCACTTCGTAGAGGTCTCGGATTTCCGTAAAGCCGTGTCGTCGCATCATGTTGGAGAGCGGCCTCGGGTAGATAAAGCTGATGTCATCCAGGTGGCGAGGGTCTTTTCCTCTCAGGCGAGCATACAGCTTCCCAAGGGGCTTTGGCATTCCGGGAAACCATAGCATCCGGTAGTGGAACTCCCATGGATAGAGATTGTTGGGGGCCTCGTGGTAGCAGTGCCCCCCTGGCCTCAGCACCCTGCTGGTTTCAGCTATCACCCGTTCCATATTCTGGACGTGTTGGAGCACCTCCGTGGAAAAAACCAGGTCAAAACTTCCATCGGGGAATGGCAGCTCTTCTCCAATCCCTACATCGAATCGCACCTTGAGATGAGGGTAACGCTGCGCTCGCAGCCGAGAGGCAGCTACCCCCGCCTCGCTCGGCTCAATCCCCGTAACCTCTGCACCTCGAAGGGCCACTGCTACTGATCGGCTGCCGCTACCGCTTCCCACCTCCAGCACCCTGCAGCCCTCCAGTCGACCGTACAGCCGCTCTAAGCGATCCACCAGAGCCCCCATCTCCCTCTCCTGGAAAAGCTGCTCGCGACATCGCTGCATCAGCTTCGATTTCGAGCGAGAGTAATATCGAGAGTAGGATTGGGTGTACTCCAGAAGGAGCTTCTCCATCTGAGCCAACTGGTGAGGGTCTTCAGAATTGAGGTTTTGTGCCAAGGTGACCCCTTTGCAAGAATGTAGTTCTACCTCTGCCGCAGGCGCCAAAGCAGGCCTATGGGATAGCCAACCATTTTAGCCAGATCTCCGACCAGCCGTATGATCGGCACCCAGGCAATCGCTTCGGTTTTCTGTAGAGGGCCTAGCCCCTCCAGCCACGGCAGCAACCGCTCATAGGGGCGTTTGAGATGAAGACCGGCGCCCAACAGGAGCGGTGCAAGGAACGATCTCCGTTTTCGTGCGGCGATCAGGAGGGCGAGACCGGCGGCATAGCTGCTGTAGCGGATAGCGTGTCTTTTGGGCCACAAGCCGGCTTTACCGTCGCCTCTGGCGTAGCGCATATACTGCTTCCAGAAGGCTCGAAGGCTAGATCGAGGCCTGAATAGGGCTACCGCTCCGGGAGCCCATGCGAAAACGCAGCCGCTTTTGCGAAGGGCGAGATCGAAAACCACATCCTCGCAGTAATCCAGCCACTCTGGATAGCCGCCCGCCCGCCGCCACGCTTCCTTGGTGAAGGCTACCGACCGGCTTGAGGGTAGAAAACGGGCTGGGTTGATTTCATCTCTGGTGGGCAAGACAGTGGCTCCCATGGCTATCTCGAAAATGGTCTTGGGGGCAGGCTCAAAGAACCCGCTTACCACATCTACCCTGCCAGGTCGCTTTTCGAAGGGCGCCAACAACTGTTCCAGCCAGGTAGGTTTGAGCATTACCCCTGCATCTGTCACGGCAATGACGTCGCCTGTAGCCCGCCCGATCGCAGCGTTCCTACCCTCTGCTATATTTGATCCCGGAAGGATGAGGATTTGGAAGCCTGGCTGGTCGCCAATGGCCGCACGCATGGCGTCCACAGTTCCATCGGTAGAACCCCCATCGGAGATGATAATCTCGTCAGGGCGGCGAGTCTGGGCGATCAGTGACTGTATCAACTCCGCCACGCTGCTCACTTCGTTGAGGACTGTGGCGATTACTGTAGTCTTCAGGGGAACAATCTCCTTTCACCGTTTGTGCAGCAGGGACAATTGATAATAGGTTGATGCTGCAGTTGCGTCAAGCGATAATGCTATGGTAGAAAAGGTTAAAGAAGATACTGTGCCAAGCGAAGGCCGTCGCCCAACCATGGAGGTATCGATGCGTTGCGCTAGATGTGGGACTTCCTTCGATTCAGGTGACAACTATTGTCGACACTGTGGGGAACTGCTAAACCATCATGGGCTTCCTGTTCTCGTTTCTCGCTCCCTCCTACCGGTGCCATGGTCGATGGCTAAGGGGCCAGTGATGCGCGGGGTTGCTGCCCTGATCGTCGGGACGGCGGTGGAGCTAGTCAGAAGGGGAGTCGCCAGGCGATTCAACCATGTTGTTCCATCCGAAGCGCTGGCACTCCTACCAGATGACAACCCCCTTCAGGTAGCGAAAAGAGGTCGTCTCCCTTGGTCCCGGAAGCCTAAGGGCGAATACCAGGTCACTGAGACCATCATCCAGAGACGGATCTGGTTCAAGCGATAAGCTGCTCTAGTATCCTCCGCGCACACCGCCCGGCTTTACCCCGGTGACTGATGCGGTTTTTTTGCTCCGGTGTCAACTCGGCCACCGTGCGCTGGAAGCGGGGCACGAAAAAAACGGGATCGAAGCCAAAGCCGCCTGTTCCTTTCGGCTCCCAGGCTACCTTCCCTCTCAATTCTCCCCGGCAGCGATAAAGCTTTCCGGCCTCGTCGACGATAGCTATCTCGGCCACATATCGGCAATCCCTTTCTTCCCAAGGTACTGCTTCAATTTGCTTGAGGAGCAGGCGATTCTTCCGATCGCCGTTGGGCAGGCCCTCGTAGCGTGCCGAATGAACCCCAGGCTTACCCCCCAGGGCATCTACCTCCAGGCCGGAGTCGTCGGCTAGGGAAAGAAGACCTGTCGCCTGGTGGAACGCTCTCGCCTTGATAGCCGCATTCTCCGCGAAGCTGCTACCGGTTTCCTCTACCTCCATATTCAGCCCCAGGGATGCAGGGGTTACTATCTCCAGGGGTAGCCCCTCCAGGATCTGACGATATTCCTTAACCTTATCTTGATTGTTAGTTGAAAGCAGCAATCTGCGCGTCAAATAACGCCCTCGGCTTTCATCTGCTCGAGCTCGTCATCGGAGATGCCCAGCAGGTCGCAGTAGATCTCCCGGTTGTGGGAGCCCATCTCAGGCCCCGTCCACTCTACTCGGCCCGGTGTCTTAGAAAGCCTAGGTACCACGTTGCTCATCCTAATCTCGCCATCCTTGGGGTCCTCAACGGAGATGATGTTCTCTCGAGCCTTGTACTGGGGATCCTCGAAAATATCCTCGATGCTGTAGATCAGGCAGTTGGGGACCTCGTTCTGGTCCAGGATCGCTATCAACTCCTTGGCATTAAGGCTGCCGGTCCACTCCTGCACGAGCGCATCGGTCTCGACTCGATTGGCTACTCTCTGAGCGTTGGAGCAAAAACGTGGGTCGTCGATCAACTGCGGCTTGCCCATAGCACCCGCGAGCCTGCGGAACATGGTGTCATTTGTGCATGCGATCGCGATATGCCGACCGTCCTTGGTGGTGTAGTGGTTGTGAGGCACAGCTACAGATGTGCCTGCGCCAAGTCTTTCCCGGACGATTCCCATCTTGTGGTAGGCAGCAGGGACCTCCTCTAAGATGCGGAAAACCGGCTCGTAAAGGGCGATATCCACATATTGTCCCTCTCCCGTTCGGTTACGGTGCCATAACGCCATCATGGCTCCCAGAGCACCGTAAACCCCTGTGAGGTAATCGGGTATGGAGGGTGTGCCGGGGATCACCGGCGGGCGGTCTGGGTAGCCGACGAGGTTCGTCAGTCCGCCGTAGGCTGTGGCTATCCGACCGAACCCGGGCTTATCTTTGTAAGGCCCGAACTGGCCATAGCCTGTTACCCTTACCATCACCAATCCAGGGTTGATTTCTTTGAGCTGCTCATAGCCGATCCCCCACCTCTCCAGTGTGCCTGAGCGGAAGTTCTCGACAACCACGTCGGAGATAGCCACCAGCCTCCTGATCAACTCCTGGCCTTTGGGTTTTCTTAAATCCAGGGTGATACACCGTTTATTGCGGCCTTCGATACGCCAGATCAGGCTTGTACCTTCGTATTGGGGCATAAATTTTCGCAGGGAATCGCCCACTCCCGGCAATTCGACCTTAATTACATCAGCCCCGAACTCCCCTAAAAGGGTTGCGCAATGGGGTCCGGCGATTACTGTAGATAGATCAATCACACGGACGCCATCTAGAGGACGTGCACCCTTAGAGGAATTCGTATTTTTCATCTGGTCGGACATCTTCTCTCGGGACTCCTTTTTGTTTCAAATTGACGACGGCCGTGGCTGATTATACCTCTAGTGTTGATATGAATCGAACCGCCGAATTATTGGTGCACACCGGTTGAATTGTCCAGCCTACAATCTGGATGGGATGGTTCACGACACGAGTCACAATGTAGAGTTGGGCCATGTGCCTGACGTGGTACCTCGTCGGGGACGAGTCCCGAGGCTACAGCTCGTCGGGGACAAGCCCCGACGCTAGAGATCTGGCTGTTTGTGTGAACCATCCCATCTGGATTCTTGATTGGCGTAATATATGCTAGAATTTCCGACAGAACCGCCGATGGAAAAAAGCTTTCTCCCCAAGCTAAGAAATCTCGATAATCAGTGGATAACGCATAACGGCCAGCCGGCAATGCTGCTCCAGGACCGATTGGGCATAGGAGCGCGGGGCGTGGTTGTCCCTCAGCCTTTGATTCCCCTGCTGGCGCTGTGCGATGGAACCCGTTCTGTCTCCGATATACAGGTTGCCCTGGAGTTGAATTGGGGGGTTCGCCTCCCGCTGGACACTGTCACCAAGGTGATCTCCCAATTGGATGATGCCCTCATGCTCGATAACGAGCGTTTTACGGAGGGCTACCATCGGGCTCTCGAGTTGTATCGCTCCGCTCCGGTGCGCCCTCCAATACTGGCTGGAGCCAGCTACCCTTCCGATCCTGATGAGCTAAGGGCGCTGTTGGATCGGTATCTGGCGGGAGCGGTCGATAACAACCATAGAGTAACTCCGGCGGCAGGGAAGATCCGGGGGTTAATCTGCCCCCACATCGATTACGATCGGGGCGCAGCCGTGTACGCTCGGGTGTGGGATAGAGCACGGAATGCCGTTGCTGAAGCTGACCTATTCATTATCTTGGGCACCGATCACGGTGGCGGTCCCGCGGAATTAACACTCACACGTAAGAGCTTCGATACGCCCCTTGGTTTGCTGGAGACGGATGTAGATGCTGTAGATATGTTAGCTAAAGAAATGGGGAGTGAGCATGCGTTCGCTTCGGAGTTGAATCACTCCGCAGAACATTCCCTCGAGTTAGCAGCAATCTGGCTTCGCCATATAGCGGGCGACCGCTCGGTACGTATCCTACCTGTGCTATGTGGGTCATTCCAGCCTTTCATCGAAGGCACCTGTCGACCTGACGGAGTCGCTCATTGGAGCGCAGCAAAGCAGGCACTGCTGTGCCTGGCACGGCAATCTCGAACCATGGTTATCATCGCCGCCGATCTGGCCCACATAGGGCCGGCTTTTGGCGACGCTCACGCCATTGATCTGGCCGAGCGGGCTGCCCTGTACAGGCATGACCAGGATATGCTTGCCAGCGTTTGCCGGGGCGAAGCGGGTCGGTTCCTCGACCTGCTCATCAAAGAGGGTGATCGGCGAAAAGTGTGTGGTTTGCCCCCTATCTATCTCGGTTTGAGCATCCTGGAGAACGTTTCAGGCGACCTGGTAGACTACGCGATCTGCCCGGCTCCCGCGAATTCGGTCGTTTCTATTGCCGGAGTGCTCCTATTATCCGAGTCCCATTCCTGACACCCAATTCGTGAGCGCGAAGGCCGCCAATACTGTGAAGATGGCTGCGTGTCCTACCTCAGCAATACCAATCTCCTTCAAAGTTGGGCGATAATTGCGCCTCCAGGGCACCCACAACAGCTTTACTATTAAGGGGATAAAGGCCAGGCCGGCCAGAGGCGGGAGCCAATCAAAATGGGTTAGCGTTGCCAGTGAAAGGGTGGCTAAGGCAAGGTAGAGCCCTAACTGTCTAGCTACCCCTGCGTTGGTGACTCTCTTCGCCTGTTTTCCCGGCTGTTGATGGGCTGACCTGGTGAGAAGGCGAACGTAGAAAAGGCTGGCGCCAGAGTAAAGGAAGGCCAAAAACCATACAGCGAAAGCAGGACGGCTGAAGTCCCCCGAGGCTGCGTAGTAAGCGGCTGGGCCGGATAGTGAAAGGGCGGCGATGTAAAGCAGTCGAACAGGCCAACTGCGATCCCATCGACTTCGTCTTCGAAATGAAAGCGCAGCAACCAGCGCGATTCCCGCGATTACTCCTAGCGGCGCCAGTTGCCATCGCTGGTAAGCCTGCAGGAGAATGATTGTAGAAGTCCCTCCAATTCCCCAAAAAATAGCCAACCATAATATCGCCTGTGTCTTGCGCAGATGGCATCTCTTATCCCGCACGTTATCTGCGACCAGAGGCGCAGCAGTTGCAGGTTTATTGCCGCCCAGTAGCAGTATCTCCAGGGGCCTGACACTGGTAAACAGGGCAATAATCGATATCAGCATCAGGGTCGATGACCAACCACCCCATCCTGAAGCCACTGTTCCTAGGAAGTAGGGTATCAACAGCATGGCCCAGGCACCATGTTCTCTGGGGAGCATCATATCACTGCCACACGATGTCATAGGGGCAGGATATTGCCTCTGTTGGGCAAGCAGCTTCGCACTCGCCACAATAGGCGCAGTTGGTATGAGTCACTCGCACCTTCCCGCTAGCTACCTCCAGCGCTTTCGCTGGACAGGCAGGTACGCACTTACCACAACCGTCGCACTTCTCCAATTCGATCACTGGTAGATTCGAACCGGTCGGATCCATTGAATGAGCACCTCTTTCTGGATAGCTTCTCAATTACCATCGAAAGGATAACGCAAATCCAATCTGGATTCCGCGACCTTTGTCACAAAAATCAGTTGATGTTTGGTGGTAGACTGGATGAGTCCTGAGTCCTGAGTCCTGAGTCCTGAGTCCTGAGTGCTGGGTGCCTATTGGTGGGAGGGTGAGTTCATGGCAGATCAAGTGCCTCTCTACGACGAGTTCAGCGAAAGCTACGACGTGATGGTTTCCTGGAATGAGCGGTTGGCGCGTGAGGGATCGTTTTTCCGGGACCTGATCCGGCGCGTTGATGCCAGGCGCGTGCTGGATGTGGGCTGTGCCACCGGCGGACACGTATTGCGTTTCTCTGAGATGGGGCTGGAGGCTGTGGGAGTTGATCCATCTTCGAAGATGATTCAGATCGCACAGAGCCGGGCTGCCGGAAGATCTGGGGTAAGCTTCCTTCAAGCCGGTTTTGGCGAGTTGGCAGAGAAAGTGGGCGGGAAATTTGATCTAGTGGTCTGCCTTGGCAACACCCTTCCGCATGTCCTGACTAAGCCTGCTCTGGACGATGCTCTGCAGGATATGGGGGCTGTTCTGAGAGAAAATGGGCTGCTGGCGATCCAGCAGCTCAACTACGATCGTATCCTGGCGGAGCAGCAGCGCTTCCTTGGTGTTTCATCCGGGACCCGAGAGGGCGTCGAGCACCTGTTCTTTCGCTTCTACGACTTCGATGGCTTAAAGATCACCTTCAACGTTGTCACCTTGAAAAAGGAAAACGGCCAATGGGGCTTTCGGGTGGATTCAACCCGGCTGCGGGCGATTCGATGGGCTGAATTGAAAACCGCTCTCGCCCGAGCGGGATTTGTTTCGATCGAGGCGTACGGGAGCTTCGATAAGGAGCCTTTTGACCCAGCCAATTCGATGGATTTAGTGGTTGTTGCGGAACGTCACACTAGGTGAGCGCTCCTCCGATAACAATAAGAACAAGCGAGTAGCGAGAAGTTTCTTTCTCTTCGCTACTCGCTTATTTTCCATTACGACTCAATCCGATGTCGGATCAGGAGAATCCCTGCCAGGATCAGCAAGATTGGCCAGAGAAGGTCGAAGTTGACCCATCGTAACCACGGTATGTGCAGGTTCTGAATCAGGAAGATAGTACCCAGTAGGACGAGCGCCCCGCCGACGAACCTACCTGCCTGTGGGTCGGAATCATGCCAACTGCTACTCACGGTAGTGCTCAAGCTTTTGGCTTGCTCCGCCATCTCCCGCGCCCCCTCGCCTATGGTTTCGCTGGGCTTTGAAATATGGCGGCCTTCTGGTGGGATGATAATCCACAAAATGGGGTACAGCAGAATTCCAATGCCGGTTCCAATGCCAACCATCACGAATACCAGGCGAACCAGGGTAGAATCGACGTTGAGATAGTGTCCCAACCCGCCGCAAACCCCTCCCAGCATGCGGTCCGTTCCACTCCGATACAACCTAGTTGTCATAACTCATCCTCCACATTCCCTTCTTGAGGAGAATGCTACTATGCAATATGCAATGGATAGGATACCAGATCGACCCTCCTTGGCCTTATTTCTTCCCTAACCCTGTTAACCCTGAGGCTCGGCAGGGATGATTATCAACAAAACTGGGTATACCAAAAGGCTCATACCGGTCAGCGTTGCTAGGACGAACAGTATGCGGATAAGGGTCGGATCGATCCCGAAGTACTCTCCTAGGCCTCCGCAGACTCCAGCGATCATCGATTCGGTCCGGCTCCGATACAAACGCTTTTCCATATATTCTCCTCCCATTTAGGGGTGCCGGTATGGTGTCCCGCACCGCTTCTCTTGCTGCTGAAGGATAACACTACCTTGCCCCAGCCACATCGGAAAAGGGGCTGATTCCCGTTACGACGAAAATAGGGCTCAAAGCCCACATAATCTCAACCATAAGGGTAAGGCAGCTACGATAAATGCGGTACAGACACTTGCGAACGACAGTTGTGGTGGCGGCGGCGGATTTAAATAGTAGCCGACCGCGAGGGTATGTTACCTGCGTAACCCATCCCCCTGTCTCTAGGTGCAGGAAACACAACCAGCTACAGTGGTAAATGAAATGATGAACCAGGTTGAGATGAGTGCAACAGCCATGCTGGAATACGAGCCTGTCGGTTCGATTGATATAGAAGACTACGAGCCGTACGTAGGCCGGGAGCGGGTGAAGGAGTTGCGGCGGCTATCAGAGCCGCTGGTCGGCAAGGTTTGGGCGAACGTGAACTCCACCTTCGTAGGGGGAGGGGTGGCGGAGATGCTCAGGAGCTTGGTGCCGCTGGCGAGGACTTTGGGGGTAGATGCCCGCTGGTACGCCATCACCGGCCACGACAGCTTCTTTCACGCCACCAAGACCTTTCACAACCTGCTCCAGGGGCTGGACTACCAGGTCCCGTTGCAGGATATCTGGGACCTCTACCTGGAGGTCAGCAACCGCAACGCCTCAAAGACCCTCCTTGCGGCCGACGTGGTTGAGATTCACGACCCCCAGCCGCTGGTCAGCGTCATGAACGGCACGGTGCTGGGTTATCCCCTCTGGCGGTGCCACATCGACACCTCTTCGCCCCACAGGAAGCTCTGGCAGTTCATGCTGCCCTACATCAACCGCTGTGCTGGGGCTATCTTCACCATGCCCGAGTTCGTGGGGCCGGGCCTGCGCTTGCCCCTGTACCGGATTGCCCCCAGCATCGACCCGTTGGCCGCCAAGAACCGCCAGTACACACACCAGGAGGCGCTCTCGGTGCTGGCCCCCCTCTTCCATGCCCACAATGTGGACCCTGAGCGCCCCATACTGGCCGCGGTCTCCCGCTACGACGTGCACAAGAACCAGGCGAGTATCCTGAAGGCGTTCCAGCGTCTCAAGGAATCTCACAGCTTCAAGAAGGCTCCATACCTGATCTTTCTGGGCAACACGGCAACAGACGACCCTGAAGGGGGTATGGTGCTGGAGATGCTGCGGCAGCAAGCTGGGGAAGACGAGGACGTGCGCTTCTGGGTGAACGTGGAGGACAACGACCGAGTGGTTGGGGCGTTGATGAAGCTTGCCAGGGGGTTTGTCCACGTGTCAACTCGGGAGGGGTTCGGATTGGTGGTGACGGAGGCGCTGTGGCAGGGAACGCCTGTGATAGGCTCACATGCTGGTGGGATCAAGGAGCAGATAGTGGACGGCGTGACCGGATATCTCGTGGACCCGTTGGATCTTGACGGGATCGCAGAGCGGATGGGAAGGCTGCTTGAGCATCCTGATGAGACCAGGCGGCTGGGCGAGAACGGCAGGGAGCATGTGAGGCTCCGCTTCCTCCTCCCTGAACTGCTAAGACACTACCTCCTGCTCATCAGATTCTACACTCGTGCTACTGCCGATCCACCTGAGTGTAGCCTGAGGGGGTTGAGCCCCAGGAGGTTGGAAAGGATATTCGGTCGGTCCGACTCGAATCTTGCCTAATGCAGTTTCGGATAGACGAGGGTTTACCTGAACACCAGATCGATGGGGTTGTGCTACCAGGAGATAACCTTGTCGTATTCGAAAAGGAGTTGCACGATGCGATCGTAATCCATCTCGTCGTAGCCACCTATCGGGGTACGCGCTGCTACATCCTCAGCACAAGCGTAGATAGCTCCGGGGAAATCATCTATTCGAGTGAGTACCGCATCCTGAATTAACAGGATAGCGGTGGGATACTCTAGGGCGTGAGTTCGTGCTGTTGCGAGGGCTCGCTGGTCGTCTAGTTTTCTTATGATGTGCAGGATTTTCATAGCTCTCTCAAGCTACCACCACGGCATCGGCTTCCAGCAATTCCCGGTCGATCTCTCGCCGTTCCTTGATGTTTATCCCTGCTTGCAGTAGCCCTCGCTCCAGGCCGTATCTGTCTAGGGATTCGGCTTCTACCCACACCTGCTGTTCCATATCCAGGAGCTTGGTGAGCCATTTGCTGATCTCTCCGCCCCCCACCAGCTCCGGTTGCAAGGGGCCAGCCAGGAAGACTCCCGCGTCAACCAGGATCACTGTAACCCTATTGGTGATGCTCTGCCCCAGCGCCATACGCAGGGCTTCTCCGGCTTTTTGGGTGCCCAGGGGAGAGCGGCGGATCATCACGATCAGATACCTTTCGGGTTCGTCTAGGCTAAACAAAAGCTATCACCCTATCAGCCTCAGCGACAATCGATGCGCAGGCGTACTGCGTGCTCCCGTGAACCTTTGGGATATCTGGCAACCCTCGCGCCTCCATATTCTTTGCACAACAGATCAGCAATGCCCCTTTGTCAGCGAGAGCGGCCAGCGTAGGGGCGTTATAGCACCCATCTGCGGTGAGAAATATGTTCACCTCGTGCCCCTGGTCCAGAGCAGCTTCGACCAGCCGCTGAACTGTGTGTTTGTCTTCGCTCTCGTAGCCTGTGCCGAGGATGATACCGAGCTTCATTTATTCAGAATCCGGTGAGCGGGGAGAGGACCTCCGTTCCAGGAGGTACCCGAAACCGCGGACGTTGGTGATGTAGCTTGGTTGTGTTGGGTCCAAATCTATCTTGTTGCGAAGGCGGCTCACGTGGACCTTCACGATCTGCTGCGCCTCTTGCTCGGAGCAACTGTATCCACCGATCTCCATTACTAGATCTGAGCAGGAGGTCACCTTGCCCAGATTCCTGGCAAGACAGGATAGCAATCGGTACTCCGCTCGGGTGACCGGAACGAGGTCCCCTTTGAGCCTTATCTCTTTGCGACTAGTATCGATCGTCAAATCGCGAACCGATATCTCCTTACTGCTGTTATCGCCAGAACGGCCACGGCGTAGTGCCGCCTCTAAATAGGCGGCCAGCAGGTCGGTATCCAACGGTTTGGGAAGGTAGTAATCAGCACCCGCTTTCAGTGCTCTTACCACCGTTCCTTTATCGTTGGCGCTTCCAACGAGGATGAGAGGCGTGTTTCTTGTGGTGCGGATGCGGAATCCGATTTTGGTGCCTGCAGGAGCGAAGCTATCCAGATCGATTACGAAGAGAAGGACATCTCCGGAAGAGGTAGCCTCTTTCGAAAACTCCTCAAGGCTTTCAGCGTAACGCAAAGAAAGTCCAAGTTGGCGCACGGCTTCATCCATCGATTTGGAAATCCGTGCATCTTTCGACGCCACCAGAATCGTTTCGCTCATTATCTCCCTAGATACGAGGGGTAATCGAATGGAAATCGAGCCGGGCACTGTCGTTCCATCACAAGCTATCCCCTCCAGACGATCGATGCTTCATAGTAACGACATGATCGATTTTAATCAAGGGTTTTGCTTGCCAGATTGTTGCTGATAAGCGCGGAGATGCGCCTGCACTCCTCGGTATTTTATTAGGCCAGGCCGCTTTACATTACTCGGAGACCGGATATCCCTCCTCGGCCATGGTTCGCATTATCTGCT
>JBMNNU010000412.1:0-2643 GCA_050942695.1 Chloroflexota bacterium | reverse complement strand
CCAACGCACTTACAGTTCTAGCTACCATCATAAGCCGTCCAGTCCCCAACCGGGCGATTGCCGATGTAGGAATGAAAGGAATGGCCACCGACCACGGCCTTCCTGAACTGGTCGGGGTTCCCGGTGCTAAGCTGACGAAGCTTGCGGAAGAACACGCCATCATCGAACTAACGGACCCGTCGATAGAGCTGGAACCTGGAGACAGGGTGGAGTTCATCCCGGGCCACTGTTGTACGACGATCAACCTCTACGACAACCTGTACGGTATGCGAGGAGAGAGGTTGGAGGTGGTATGGCCTATTGCAGGTAGAGGAAAGCTTCGGTAGTGATATAATTGTTATCTATGGTACTAGACACTTTCTCTCCTATTAGGCATCGGATACTGATAGTAGACGACGACCGAAAGATAACGGGCGCGCTTCGCAGGGGGCTCACCTACGAAGGCTATGTCGTCGACGTAGCCAACGGAGGGGCCGAGGCTCTTGCTAAGGTCCGTGACGTCCAGCCTAATCTGGTGGTGCTCGACATCATGATGCCCGGCATCGATGGGATGGATGTGTGCCGCATCATCAGGCGAACGGAAAACGTACCGATTCTGATGCTAACCGCAAAAGATGAGATAGCCGATAGGGTAGCCGGCCTCGACGCTGGAGCCGACGACTATCTGGTGAAGCCATTCGCTTTCGAGGAGCTACTAGCCCGAATCCGAGCCCTGTTACGCCGGAGTGAACCCTCTCCGAACACAGAGCTGCGGTTCTCGGACCTGGTCCTGGATACCCGTTCCAGGACTGCGCGCCGGAAAGAACGGGTTATCGAGCTGACAACCACCGAGTACAAGCTGTTGGAGTTCTTCCTGAGCAGGCCAGGAGAGGTGTTATCTAAACAGACCTTCCTGGAAAAGGTATGGGGGTACGACTTTGAAGGAGAGTCCAACGTGCTGGAGGTCTACATTCGCTACCTGCGCAGCAAGCTGGAGGCTAAAGGGGAGCCTCGCCTGATCCATACCGTTCGAGGCGCAGGGTACGTGCTCAAGGAGTAACGCCCAGTGTCTCTTCGCCTTCGACTTACCCTCTGGTTTACTGGATTTCTCGCCGTTATCGCTATGCTCTTTGTCCCAGCGTTCTACTTGACGCTGGAAAGAGAGTTCCTTCAAGGCGTAGACCGGCAGTTGATACCGATAACCGACCAGGCTGTCGCCTCTTTGAAAGAAAACCCCAGGGTAGTCCAGGGCCTGAACGGTACCGCACCCGGCGGAGGCGATCTATCCGCCCCGTGGACGAGGGGGATCGTCGACGACCTCGATCGATGGGCATCCTCAGACGTCATTCTCCAGCTTATGGACACGAACGGGAAAGTTGTCGCTTTCTCTTCCAAATCCAGGGTCTCGGCAATGCCTGTACCCGGTAACGCGATCGCCGCAGCGTGGTGGGGTAACCACGCCAACTTCAGCGCCATAGTAGAGGGGACGCGCTATCGGTCGGTAATGGCAGCTATTCCCGGCGATAACGCGCCCAGAGGATTCGTGCTGGCCGCTCGTTCTCTCGCCCATGAGGATGCCGCTTTGCAGCGGCTTCGTAACCTTCTGATAGCCGGAGCATCCGTGGGGCTATTGTTAGTCGCGGGTGTTGGCTGGTTTGTAACGGGGAGGGGGCTGCATCCAATCGAAGAGATACAAAGGACTGTCCGCTCCATCGCGCTTTCACAAGGATTCGGTAGAAGGTTGAAGGTGGACGACTCGCGAGATGAAATCGGACGGCTGGCTGCAACCCTAAACGAGATGCTGGCAAGTCTCGATGCTGCCTACTCGGCGCAACGCCGGTTCGTTGCCGACGCTTCACACGAACTGCGTTCGCCTCTCACATCGATCAGGAGTAACATTGAGATCCTGCAACGCGCTCTCGATGCCCCCAAAGAAGATCGCGCTGAGGCCCTCTCCGATGTGGCTGCCGAGGTCGATCGAATGACGAAGCTAACCAACGACCTCCTGCTGCTTGCTAGGGCAGATGCTGGGCACAGGATCGAAATGTCCAGGGTAGCCCTGGATGAGCTGGTACAGGAAGTCTACAGGCAATTCAATTCCCAAACCAATGGAGTCACTCTGAAGCTTGGAGAGCGAAGCAGGGTCGATGTCCTTGGCAACACAACCTGGCTGAAACAGTTGCTGGTGATCCTGTTGGACAATGCGCTGAAGTACACGCCCAGGGGAGGCTCCGTCACACTTGGCCTGGAAGCGCAGGATGGTAACGCGGTGATCGCCGTCCAAGATACGGGCATAGGCATCCCCCCAGAAGATCTTCCTCACATTTTTGAGAGGTTCTATCGAGCCGACAAAGCCCGGTTTCGCAACGAGGGAGGGGCCGGGCTTGGCCTTGCGGTGGCTCGCTGGATCGTCCACGAACATGGCGGAGAGATAGAGGCCAAGAGCAAGGTAGGCAAAGGGGCAACCTTCACTGTAAAAATTCCGGTTTACTGAGACTCTTATCTCTGTCTTATCTTGCGCTCACCTTGGTTTAATGTCTCTAGCGTATTATGTATTACTGAAATTGTGCTATGTGAGCAATCCGGATCGGTTTTCGTAATCGTTTACCAAAAAATCAGGGTGAAAATTTGGAGGTTCGTGTTTGCAAGCAGATGGTGCGACGG
>JBMNNU010000049.1:0-15396 GCA_050942695.1 Chloroflexota bacterium | reverse complement strand
TCCTCAGGGGTCATGGAGAGTAGCGTCTCCACATCGGGTGCAAAGCCCTGGTCCAGCATCTCGTCCCCCTCGTCCAGCACGAGGAGGCGCAGATCCTGCAGCAGAAGGTTGCCCTGCCACAGGTGATCCAGGGTTCGTCCTGGGGTCCCGATGACTATTTGAGCACCGTTGAGCAACGACTCTCGCTCTGGCGGTAGTGGCCTGCCGCCGTAAATTACGGTAACCCAAAGCTGCCTCGCCTCGGCCAACTGGCTTATCACGTCGGCAACCTGGATCGCAAGCTCTCGAGTGGGAACCAGCACCAACGCCTGGGCTCCACGGATCGTGGGGTCACACAGTTCGACGATGGGTAGGCCGTAGGCTAACGTCTTCCCCGAGCCGGTTCGCGCTTGGCCTACAACATCCTTGCCCTCTAACAGGGCGGGGATCGCCTGAGCTTGGATTGGAGTGGGAGTCTCTATGCCCATGGATGCCAAACCGGCCCGAGACTCGGGCCGGAGGCTCATTTCATTGAAGGAGATGGCCGGGACTACCAACGGTTTCGGTTCGACCTGCTGGAGTAGCTACCCCGCACACTTTCGAAGCATTCGGAACAGTAGACGGGTTTGTCGCCTCGAGGCTGGAAAGGCACCTGGGTCTCTTTGCCGCACTGGGAGCAAATGGTCGCAAACATCTCCCTGCGGCCGCTGCCGCCGGAGAAGCCGCCCTGGGATCGCTTCCGCGCCGCGCGGCACTCGGGGCATCGGGAAGGCTCGTTTGTGAAGCCCCTGCTGGCGAAGAACTCCTGCTCGCCCTCGGTGAACACAAAGCTGGCGCCGCAATCCCTGCAAGTAAGGGTTTTGTCTGTCATATCGCGCTGAATCCTCGCAATTCTGGTTATTGGGATTGGTCGGTCAGCGCGACAATTGGGAAGGGAGGAACAGAATGCTCTAATAGCTCTCCGCCGCACCCCGCCGAAATGGCGGGCCGCCGATTCATACCACGAACAGGATTATAACAGAGATTCGCAAATACTGTCACTACTATTTACGAACTCTTTCGAAGTACCAGTATCTGGGCACCTTCCACCCTTCCGGTAATCACAGCAAACGATCTGTTTCATTCGACTGGATTCTTGATGGCTGAAGATGCTACTCTAGGATAAAAGCTTCGTTCCACGATTCGATAGTATAGGAAAGGTAGACTGAAAGGGGCAAAAGCGAGCAGCGTGACGGGAGGGGCAGAAGATGACGCAGCAACCATCTGTCTCCGGCGGAGGCGGCCAGGTGGATCTTGGTAATTACCAAGGCGCCTTCATCCAGGCCTTGAAGGACTTGGAGAAAAATCGAGCGGCTGAGCGTGTGTGGGCAAGGGAGCCCGGATTCTGGAAGGACGACCCAGGCCACCAAAAAGAGATCAGGGAGCGTCTAGGGTGGCTCACGGTGATGGAGACCATGAGAAGCCACGTAGCCGATCTGGAGAGCTTCGCACTAGATGTAAAGGCGGCGGGGATTCAGCATGTCGTCCTGTGCGGGATGGGGGGTTCCAGCCTCTGCCCCGAGGTGCTGCGTCTGACCTTTGGCAACGCGTCCGGCTATCCCAAACTCCACGTGTTAGACTCGACCGACCCGTCCACCGTCGCCGGCATTGGAGAAGTAGCCGAGCCCGAGCATTGCCTCTACCTGATCGCCAGCAAATCGGGCGGCACCATCGAGGTGGATTCCCTTTACCGATACTTCTACGATAAAGCTAAAGGCAAGCTGGGGGAACATGCGGGCAGGCAGTTCGCCGCTATCACCGATCCGGGCACAGCACTCGAGAGGTTGGGCCAGGAGCGCGGCTTCCGCAAAATTTTTCTCAATCCATCTGACATCGGCGGTCGTTACTCCGCGCTCTCTCTCTTCGGCCTGGTGCCAGCAGCGCTTCTCGGCATCGAGGTAACCAGAATACTCGACCGCGCTCAGGAGATGGCCGGTTATTGCTCAGCCGCAACTCCGTCGAAAGCCAACCCAGGCGTCTGGCTTGGCGCCGCTATGGGCGTTATGGTTGAAGCCGGCCGGGATAAGCTAACCATTCTGGCCTCCCCTGCTATCGACAGCTTCGGCCTGTGGGTGGAGCAGTTGATCGGTGAAAGCACCGGCAAGGAGGGCAAGGGAATCGTTCCGGTGGCAGGAGAGCCGATTGGAATACCGGAGAGCTACGGAAACGATCGACTCTTCATATATTTAAGGTTAGAAGGGGAGAACAACGAAACGTTAGACCGACTGATCGATCAGTTGCGCGCTGCCGATCACCCCGTGGTGACGCTTAGCCTACGAGACCGCTACGACCTGTGGGCCGAGTTCTTCAGGTGGGAGTTTGCCACGGCCGTTGCCGGTGCCATGATGAAGGTAGACCCCTTCGATCAGCCCAACGTGCAGGAGAGCAAAGACAACACCTCGAGGGTCCTGGCCCAGTATCAGCAAACGGGCAGCCTGCCGACGCAGACACCCGACCTTGTGGAAGGCGACCTGAAGCTGTACGGCGCCGAGGGCAGCAGCCTCAAAGAGTCGATCAGCAGCTTCGTTGAGATGGCCGCTCCGGGCGACTACTTCGCCCTCCTCGCATACCTGCCGGCCACCAGCCAGGTAGATGCCCTATTGAGCTCCATTAGAGATAAGCTCCGGGCTCGGACTGGCTTAGCCACCACTCTTGGCTACGGACCGCGCTTCCTTCACTCCACCGGGCAACTGCATAAAGGCGGCCCCAACTCGGGGGTGTTCCTCCAGTTGACAGCGGACGAGGAGGTAGCGGTACCTGTGCCGGGCAAACCATACGACTTCGGCACCTTGAAGATGGCCCAGGCGACGGGCGACTGGCAGGCGCTGCGGCAGCATGGCCGCCGCGCCCTCTGGGTACACCTGGGCATGGACATTGCTGCCGGCCTGCAGAAGATACTGGCGGCATTATAAGACAATTCAGAGTAAACTGTTTGAGGAAGTAATGACACAGCAGAGCACGATACCGCTCTACCCGTTGAAGCTATCGCCAATGGCAATGGAGAAGGTATGGGGAGGCCATAAGCTGAACCAACTTTTCCCACGCCTGCCCAAGACCAAGGGCCCCCTAGGTGAGGTGTGGGTTCTCTGGGCGGGGCTCGCTATCGAAAACGGTCCTCTTCAGGGGCAAACGCTGGCCTCCCTGGTGCAACAAGACCCGGCTGCCATTCTTGGATCCCACCTTGCCGGGCAACCCCAGCAGGCATTTCCCCTGCTTCTCAAGTTCATAGACGCCCAGGAGACCCTCTCCGTCCAGGTCCACCCCGACGATGCCTACGCTCAGGATCGGGAGAACCAACCTTATGGCAAAACTGAGTTTTGGTATGTCCTGGACGCCGCACCGGGCGCTAAGATCATCTATGGAACCAACCGCTCCACAACAGAGCAGGAGATAAGGCTGGCGTTAGCCGAAGGCAAGGTAACGGATTACCTCCAGTTCGTACCCGTCTCAACCGGGGACGTGATACTACTCCTCGCCGGCACCATCCACGCTCTGGGTGAGGGGATTGTCGTCTACGAGCTTCAACAGTCCTCGGACATCACCTACAGGTTGTTCGATTGGAATAGGGTTCCTGTGGGAGGCGTAGTGCGGGAGCTTCATGTGGAGCAATCGCTTGACGTGGCTGATCTGGAGCCGAAGCGGATCAAGAAGATACAGTCGGTCTCGCTGCTCGAGGGCGCCAACACTCAGAGGCTGTTGTGCGCCTGCCGCTACTTCGCCGCTGAGTTGCTAGATCTAACGGAGCCATTCCCTCAGGACACCAAGATGGCCTGCTTCCATATAATCACCGATTTGCAGGGGACCTGCCGGCTTGTATACGGTCCGGCGCCCGGCGATCAGACTTTGCTGGAGTCCGGAGATACCGTGCTCATTCCCGCAGGCCTGGACGGATACGAGATCCAGCCGATCGATCAACCTTGTGTCCTGATCAAGGGCTACGTGCCCGACCTGCTGGAGGATGTGGTGCACCCGCTGCGAGCCCGAGGTGTGCCCTGGGAGCAGATCGTCCAGTTGGGTGGGGACCCGGACGAATCCGACCTTGCGGAGTTAGGGCCTGTGTAAGACCTTTCGGCCGCCTATTTGCCAGTGCAATGTCGCAAGCTGCTCTCGCTATAAGCCCAGGAGGTAGGCCGGATTCTCTCCGGCCATCAGCTTGAGCTGTTCGACGGTGAACCCCTCGGCCATCAAACCGCCCAGATATCGTCGCATTCCATCCACTGGAGGGGGATTGTGCTTCTGGCCGAAGTCGGTGGCGACTACCGTGGACTCCACACCAACCTGCCTGATCTGGTTGGCGATATCGGCTATGGTGCAGCCCCTCCCGTCCGTCTCTGTGGTGGCGTGGAGGCATCTCTCAAAGAATACCCCGTCTGCAGCGATCTCTCGTTGGAGATCGATCGGCATCCTGATGGCGGAGTTCTCGGGGTGAGTGACAACGATCTTCTTCAGGCCCCGCTCTCTTGCCAGCTTGACCAGCGCTCTGATCTCCTCCATGTGAAGATGGCCTGTGCCTAGCATTATGTCGGCCTCGCGGACCATGTCGATGATATCGTAGACGACGGGCAACATCTTTCCGTCGTCGGCAAAGATGGTCAGCCCGCCTACCTTGTCATCTTCCATCCGCTGGTTAGCGGCGTCAATGGTCGGCATCCAGATCTCTTTGGCCCCGAGTAAAATGGCGGCTTCTACCGCATCGGGATTAAAGCCGCCCACCGGCTCGTTGAGGGTCAATCCACCAAATACCCTAATGCCTCCTACCACCTTTTCGGCTATAGAGGCTCGATCTGCTGTTAGAGTGATGTGGGACTTGAGTAAAACAGCCCGCAAGCCAGCATCGGTCGCGGCTCGGGTAACATCGATATCGTCCCCCCACCGTTCCAAAATATCAGGTGCAGCGTGGAGGTGAAGGTCGATCAAGTCGCTTAGATCGATATCGTTGACCTGCTGCAATGCCATCGAGTTCTCCATAGATTTGTTACTGATTCTCCAGTAATTCAGCTATTATCTTCGCCACCAAAATAGGTCATAGTAACTGATATAGTCAAAAAATGGATAGCTGAGCTATAATAGTCTAGCAGAAAGGCTGCAAGCGACCTATTAATTTGTGTCTCTTGCATTAATGGATGGTAATCGTTAGAGTGTATCTGTATTTAACGGACTAGTAAATGGAGATAGAAACATGCCGAAGCTTACTAAGGTGCTAACAGAAGCGGAGCTAACCTCGGCAAGAACTCCAGCAGCCATGGATTTGACGCCCTATTTGAATATAATCGACGATATACTCCGCCAAGGCGGCGTTGGCGGTGAAATCAACCTTTCGCCCAACGAGAGCCAAAGGACGGAAAAAAGACGGCTTAGCCTAGCCGCCAAACAAAGAGGTTACAACTTGACCTGGCGCAAGTCTCCCCCAGGGGAACTTCGCTTTGTGTTATCTCCTCCCGGCCAACCTGCTCCAGGTGGCAGGAGACGCCGGTCAACCCAACTATCGTAAAGCCGATAGAGTTAGGGGGACAGCCTGGCGTACCAGGCTGTCCACCTAACTCTATAAGGTAATCTGAAATCTCAATGACCGATCCCCGCGCATTGCCACCAGAGCCAACCTCGAGCCCGCGGTAGTGCTCTTCAAGGCCGACTCCAAATCTGCGGCGTTGCTGATAGGGCGAAAATTCGCCTCGGTAATAATATCGCCGGGCCTAATGCCAGCCTTTTCCGCGGGTGATCCCGGTGCCACCTTACCCACGAAAGCGCCAAAGACCGGAATCGCACCAGCTTTGACGGCCATTCGACTGGCATCTGCGATACTGAGTCCAAGAGCAGGACGCTGCTTTGGAGCCTTTCCCACCAGCGCCTGAATTCTCTGCGGATCGAAGCCCACCACCACATGATCGTCGATAGCTATAACCGGAACGCCGCGCTGGCCCGACCTTTGAACCATCTCAGCCGCCGCCGCTGGATCGCGAGATACGTCCACCTCCCGGTACCCGATACCCATCTGCGAAAGGAACTCCTTCGCTTTGGTGCACCATGGTCAGGTAGGTGTAGTGTAGACAATCACATTCACGGTTTCACCTCTCAAGCCAGGAGAATGCCCCTCAATGCTAGGAAATCCTAGCACCTTGCAAGAATTAGTCAACCGTGGCACACCCACTGCATTCCCGAAGGAGATGACGCGCAGTTGGCGAGAGCTATTTCTCCTGGAGTGGACCTGGCGGTGACGATGGTTGGATCGGGCCTGATCTGTAGGCTGATGAAGTTGGCGGGTGCGCTTCTGGCGCTCTTAACGATTCTGGGGATGGTGGTTACCCCGTCCCCTGCAGTAGCCGCGCCTCCTCAAGACGATGGGTGGATACGCAATAGCTCTTATCGAATCGACTTTCTAGGCCGAGACGGTCCAAACAGCACCGACCACTACCGCGTAACTCTGGACTGGGGCGCCACCTTCTTCGCTATAGCTGTGGAGGCAATGCCGCTGCTGCCTGCCGAGCAGGCGGTGAATATCCTGATCGATGGCTACAGGTCTACATTTCCGGAGCGCTCTACCGAGGAGGTCCATCCCGGCGACGCCTTTCACTTTTACGTGGCGCCCGGCACCCTGGTTTGCTCCGAATGGCGACCGATTGGGGGAGGCGCAGCGGAATACCGATCTTTGTTGGGTGATCACCTCATCCTCTATACCGATCCGTTCCACCCTCTAAAATACCGCCTGAAACGGGGTGGCGACACCAACAGTGAAGAGGTGATGGTCAACCACGAAGCGGAGCCGGAGCCCGAAGAGTTAGCCAAAACCATCTTCGGGCTGAACGATCCGAGCTTCAAGCCGGACTATCTTCAGATCCAGCGAGCCCGGGACATCCTGGCCAATAGAATCGCCGTGGCAACGATCGATACATCTCGGGAGCACATAGATGATTTCCTCGAGATTAGAGATAGCGGCGAGCGTGGGGACAAGACGGAACAGGGGCTACAGATCTACTGGTTCAAGCCCGAGAGCACAGCACAACCTGTATTCCGGGTAGACGACGGTATTGGGGATGAGATCGATCCCAACACCTTCCCCTCCCCTAGCCGGGTATACTATTACAAGGATGGGGTGATCCGAACCTACCAACGGGTACAGGACATCGCATTCTTGAGCGGCCGGCAGCCGCAAAACGAAGCTTGGTCCAAGGTTTACGAGGAGTGGGGGGGGCTAAATCCACACCCTACCCGATGGGAGATCGGCCAGCCCGAGCAGGATGCCCAAGCCGAAGAGTTGAGGAGGTTGGGGATCGCCGTGCTGCGCTTCCAACCGGTCAATCCTCCCAAAGGCAACTTCCTGACGCAGTTTCTCGACCTGCTGCTGTCGCTGATGAAGCGAGAGCAGGGTTGACCTTCCCATAGATTATTGAACGCTGCATAGGTAGCCAAAAGCGAGTCCAGGGTGCGCTTGAGGCCATCAACTGCTCGATGAAAGCCTTGGTTTGAGGATCCAGCGGCGCAGGTTACTTCAGTCGGAATGGGCTACCTTTTGAGGTTGGCAAATCTGTATTCTGGCGCTATCATATTCCCTGTCGGCATTGTGAGACTCCAATACGTAAAACTAGTTGAGATCGTTGCTGGTATTGACCCCTTGACACTGGATTAGGTATAATTATTGACACAGCGCCGGTGTGGGGTGGACGCAGGTCTGCCCGCGGTTGCGCCGAAGTGGCGGAACAGGCAGACGCGACGGTCTCAAAAACCGTTGGGTGGCGACACCCGTGGGGGTTCGACCCCCCCCTTCGGCACTTAAAAGGTAATAGCTCCCTCTCCCCGTGGGAGGGGGTTGGGGTGAGGGCTCTCCCCCAAACATATTCCCCGATAGCTCAACGGTAGAGCGGGCGGCTGTTAACCGCTAGGTTGTTGGTTCGAATCCAGCTCGGGGAGCCAAAAAAGAAGCACCCTTTCGGGTGCTTCTTTAATTCGGGGACACCATACTATTTCCATTGACCAGCCATCTAGCTTGCGTTTGGCTGACTAGTATGGCCCGCATTGCACGAATCGTGGCTCCGGGCTACCCACACCACATCACTCAGCGGGGAAACCGGCGCCAGCAAACCTTCTTCTCCGACGACGACTACCGCACCTACCTCGATCTGATGAGCGAGTGGTGCCGGCGACGACTACCGCACCTACCTCGATCTGTTGAGCGAGTGGTGCCGGCGGTGCGGCGTCAAGCTGTGGGCTTATTGCCTGATGCCCAACCATGTCCATCTGGTGGCCGTCCCCGAGAGCGAGGACGGCCTTCGCCGTTCTATCGGGGAGGCGCATCGGCCCGCAGCCACCTATTGGATCGGGATGATCCGCTGCTCGAGGTCGCACCGATGCGGGAGTTGGTCGGCAACTGGGCGGAGTACCTGGCGCGCCAGGAGGATGAGATGCTTGCCGAGGCCCTTCGCCGCCACGAGCGGACGGGGCGTGTGTTGGGCAGCGAAAAGTTCGTTGATGCTCTGGAGAGCACCCTGGCGCACCCCCTCAAACCAGGCAAACGAGGACGGAAGCCGAAAGGGAATAGAAATTAGTATGGTGTCCCCCATTACACCCTCACAGCCTCAGATACGACGGTCGGCGCCCTCAGGATGCTGTCGCTGATCCTTTCGCAGAAGCTCCAGGTCACGGTAAACCTGTCCACCACGGGGTAGGTGAGTTCCAGGGGATTGAAGCTTCCACCGTCCAGCACCACATGCACGGTTTCCTTCTTGCCGGTCGACAGGGCTTCGACGTGGTAGCTAGCCTTGACCTTGAGGGTGCCGGGAATCCACTCGGGCTTGCTTGCTTCCGTGAACTTGTAGTCCGGGTGCTCCGGGACACAGTATTTCTCGATGAACCCAACGCTGTATGCCCCCAGCTTCAGGGTCCACACCGCATTCCTGAAGACTCCGCCCGTTTCCCTGAACCTCACGTCACCCTTGCTGCTATTGAACTGGTTCTTCTTTACCATGCCCGGGAAGTAGTGCTGCCTGAAGAACCGGGCCACCGCCAGCTTCATAGGTTCGGGCATGCTGGAGTCGCCGGTGCTGTCCAGGGTGGCGTACCGTTCGAAGAGGTAGTGCTGGGTCACGAAGTCTACGCCGAACCAGCTGAAGGTCTGGTTCGGCGCATTGCGGTCGTCGAGGCAGAACGCGGCGAACGCCTGCACGGCGGCGTTGCAACCAGCCCCGATCGATATCACACCCCTCTCCATATCGGCCAGCGCTCCCACCACGCCGGTCAGGTGCTCTATGGGCCAGGCGTGCCGCTCAGCACCTGGGCCTTGGCCGTCCTTTGTATCGCCATGCTGGTGTTCGATGGCGTGGGCAAGTTCGTGGTGCAGCGCTTGGATATTCTTGAACTCGCCGATGCGGCGGGGCATTCTATGGTCTTCCAAGTAGACGTATGTGGGCCGGCGTACGTCCCACTTCCCATCTTCATAATGGTTGCCCGTCTCCTTCGGCAGGTAGGGACAGGTGCTCGCCGAGAAGACCCGTTCTTCGATGAAATCCAGCGCGCCGTGATAGATCGCCACGTCGCCGATCTTGATGTACTTGTCGACGTAGGTTCCCTTCCCGTACTCGATGAACCAGGTGATCATCGACTTGAAATCGGCCTGCGGTAACAGCTTGGCGGGCAGGGTCAGGGTTTCGAACTCCCTGCTCTGGTCGTTGACGACCAACAGGAGTTCGATCTCCGGGGCTCCGGCGAGTACGTTCTTACTCGGATAGATCGCATAGAGAGTCGGTTTCTTCTCCTTGTCCGTCTTGACTGTGGTGGTGGTCGTGTCTATCTCGATTTTGATCTCGGCATCCTTAAGCGCCTTGGCGGCCGCGTCCGCCTTTATGCTTTTGGACCCTGCTTTGACCACGAACTCCATCTCCAACTGCTCGGACGCTGCTACGTCCGGCTCTAGCTTCCGATCGGCTTCGTTCCACCGCATCACCGCCAGCGGCAGGCGGAATGCCTGCTTCTTCCGCTCGTCCTTCTGGTCCTCGCCAAAGCAATGTAGCTTGAACTCCTCGGCCATCTCGCCATTGTTGCAGTTCTCGTAGGCTGTCCCGATGCCCTCGTAGCACAGTGAGACCTCGAGATCCGCCGAGACCTTGTCCTCCGGCCTCTCGCCGTACTGCACCTCGAAGGTGCACTTGGCCGGCTTGACGAAGGTGGTCTTATCCCATTCGACAGCCTCTTGAGTGGGTGAGAGGCGTAAGAACCGCTCCTTCTCCTCGAACCCCACGGACAGGTCGGCTTCGACCAGGCCGGAGGGGCAGGAGAAGGCTATCTGGGGGTCCTCGCCACAGCCGACGAGGCGATAGGGCAGGTCGAGCTTGTCTTCGGTGGCGAGCAGGTTGACCTTCTTCTCGATGATGATCTCCGGCTTGCCCGCCAGATTGAACTCCATCTGCCTCTCGAAGTACCCCCCGTCGGGGGCCGTGTAGCGAAACGACAGTGTGGTCTTCGCGTCTGGCTGTGGGTTCGCGTTCTTGTAGACGAGGGATATGCCGCGTCCTTTCCCCGGCAGGCCGGCGGCAGGCCCCTGAGAGAGACCCTGGGATGGGGTGAGGCTTATGGCGATAGCCGTGCTCTTTGCCACATCGTACGACCAGGTGCCGGTGGTTGGTGGTTGGATCGGCCGACTCGATGCGGGCGTAGATCTCCTGTCCTGGCCTGTCGAACTCGATGGTGTCTCCGAAGGTCTTGTACACCACCATGCGGTAGTCCCCGGTCTTCCTACGGGCCGATTCTTCGGCGACCTCTTGGGAGGCGGAGCCCGCAGCCGCGCCTGCGGCAGAGCCTGCCGACGCTCCCGCGGCCCCCAGCGCCGCCATGGTCGCCAAAATGCCGATGATGGCGGCGGTCTTGACGTCGGTGGTGTCCTCACCGGCGGCGCCGTCCACGGGACGGCTTACGATCTGGACTACGGGCTCGGGGTGGTTCGTTGGTATCGGAGTCCGTTGAGGGGTGGCTGTGGCTACGACCGCGGGCACCGCGGTTGCCGGAACGGCTGTCGGCGGCTTCTCCGCGGTCAGCTCGATGGAAACGGCAACCGCTTCCTCCGGAACCGTGTAGGGAGTAACCATCCTGCAGACGAAGGTGCCCCTGATGGACACCCTGGCCGTGTCGGGCGTGGTCGCGCTGCCGATGTCGGAGGTCACGGACGGTTTCTTTGTCTGCCCCGAAGTGGTTGTCTGCTCATCCCCGATCCGCTTTCCCCTGCTGTCCAGGAGGAACATTCTCATCTCCAGGAGGTTGAAGACGAGGGCGATCTGGGGATGGGTGCCCAGATCCGGCGGCTGGGTGCCGGTGAAGCTGAGGGAGATCTGCTCCCCGGGCTTGAAGGTTCCACTCAGCGTATAGCCCATATGCCCCTGAGCACGCGTCCACTTGGCGCCGGTGAGCTTCCCTCCGGTGAGCTCGAAATCCGCCTGAACCTTGCCGGCGGATTGAAAGCTGCCGCTCCTGGTGACGACCGGTGGGTCTGCATCTACGTCTATCAAGTCATCCGCCATGGCCGTGAAGGGCAGGCAGGTAATGAGCAGCAGGAGCGCGGGCACAACCGCGATAAGAGCTCGCTTTTTCATATGGCCACATCCTCCTTCCCGGTCCTTTGCACAATGCCTAGAACGACTCCAGCGATCAGGAGCAACCCTCCCAGCAGGTAGGGCAGATGGAACGCAGGTAGATTCAGCGCCGAAAGAGGCACGCTCAGGGCGAAGCCCATGGCCATCCCCGCCATCACCCGGTTTACAGTGGTGATGTCTATGCTCTTGCCGGTTCTCGTCTTCCTGGCCGTGAGCCCGCCGAGGAAGCTACACAGGAAACTCGTCTTGTTTCCCATAGCCCGCAGCGAGAGGAGGAAGGCGGCGATACCCACCATGGACATGGAGGAAATAGCGGCGCCGGCCATAAAGTTGTAGCCTATTAGCGCCACCCCGGTGCCGCACGCCAGCGCGACGACCCCCCCAAAGCCGGTGCCCGAGAGGGTGGAGAAAAAAGTCCTCAGTCCGGCACCCATGCTCCCGAGGGTCCCGCTCGAGAGGAACGAAAACAGGAGTCCGGCCACGACCCCCTTGCCGATGACCCCTCCCGCCATCTCCGCGAGGCCCGGCTCTCCTTGCGCCCCCAAACCGCCGCGGGCGAAGGTGAGCCACGAGAGAGCCTGCACCGCGACCGAGTCCATATCCAGGGTCGGGAGCAGGGAGAGAACGAACCATACGATCGCCAGGACGAGGGCGGGTATCCATCTCTTTTTGTCCCTTAATACCGATCCGACGCCGCGCACGAGATTCCCAACACTAGAAACCAGCACTCTGACCGGATCCGCGACCTGCGGGATCTCTCCCAATCCCTGGGGAATATTGACACCAAAGGTAATCTCCCCGGCTTCCGAGGGAGCCGCAATCGCGCTGCCAGCTAGCCGCCCCACGGAGCTTAGCCCTGGGCCGCCGTTGATGCGAGCCTTAGCTGGCGCGGAGGGTTGTCGTGAGGTAAGTGCCGGAGTCGGCACCGACTGGGCCGGGCTCAGCCGCGGAGTTGCTGCCTGTGCCTGAAGCTGCTTTGGGGCTGCTATTCGCGCTCCGCAGCCCCCGCAGAATCTGGCGTTCTGCTTAAGCTGTGCTCCGCAGTAACCACAAAACTTACTCATGGCTAAGCCTCCCGTTTCGGAAATGCAGCGTCATTTCCTCGTCGATCATTTAGATCAGTTGATGGTCACGGGAACGATGCCGGTTTCGTAGCGGAATCGTTCTGCGATCCTTTCGAGTTCTCCCTGGCTGATCTCTGGGTGGAGAAAACGCGTGATTCGCGTCCCTTTGTCCGTACCATAGGTGAGAGAGATGGAATCCCGCCCGATCTTCACGCCCTTCAGAAAGATGCCGTCCTGGTTAAATCTGACGATTCTCGAGCCCAGTAGAATGCCGAAGTAGGAGACGAACACATCGTAACTCTCGGCCTTCTCCCGGTGCCGCCTCATCACGATCCTCATGGTCGATGAGAGCGATAGGGATACGCAAGATCTGATTCTCGACGATCAGATGCGCGGCTCTCAGTCTTCTGTATTCCCGCGCCCACAGCCCCGCCATTGCTCCGCTGCCCAGCACGCTGGCGGCCAAGAGCAACTGAGTCTGGATTTCGAGCGCCAGCAGGCTGCAGGCAAAGATCGAGGCGCTGAGAACTATACCGAGGCCGGTGAAAGCCGCGAATAGATAGGTCCCCCGTCTGATAGCCTTCAAGCGTACCTCTCTACCGGCCAGCAATTGGCCTATCGGGAATAATATGGCAACTTGAGCGCGAGAAACCATCACCCGAATCGGGTAGTTCGCATAAGAAAGCCCCCACCCTTTTCGGGTAGGGGGCTTGAAACCGGTTTTGTCTGTAGCGCAGCCTGTTCAGGTGACGCCGAAGCCTCTCTTATTCAGCACCATATCGATGAGCTCAGCCCGGCTCTGTATATTCAGTTTGGAGTAAATGTTTTTCACGTAGTACTTTACAGTGTTTTCGCTGATATAGAGCTCGTCGGCAATCCTCCGGTAGGTCTTTCCCTGCAGTAGCAAGGACGCCACCTGCCCCTCTCGTTCCGAGAGGTTGCCGAACCACATGGCACGATCGACCTGGTTGTCCTGTTCCGGCGTAGTCATCTCGGAAAACGCTGCCAGGTAGACATGATCTTTGAGCAGAGAGGAAAGATGCCTGTGCAGAGGCGGCAGGAGTACCAGCGTCACACAAACCACGGCCAGCGCCAGCAGCGCGGGATTCGAGCCGCCAATATCCATAGACGTTGCGCTGTTGCCGATCAGCCCGCCCAACATTATTCCCAGCAGGTTGGCGGAGAGTCCGATACCGAAAATCCTTGCGGGATTTTTGTGGAACTCCAGCATTTCGCCCAGTATGCTCCACCAAAACAGATCGTATATACCGCAAGCCCCAAGCATCAGCGTGTTGATCACCAGATAGCTCGTGGCCGAGCGGTCGAGACTCATAAAGCCGATGAACGATAATCCGATCATCGCGATAGCTATATACAAAAGGTACGATCGATCTGCATTTCGAGGCAGGTTCCTCATGACAAAGATGGCAGCGATGTAGGGAATCGCCCAATACCAGCTCGTCAGCCATTCGAGATGCGCAAAGGCGGGGTTAATCACCTGATACATCAGACCCGAGTTGATGGTAATGATGGTAATAAAGAGACACAAGAAAGCGAGAGGGCCTGTGATGCTGGTGGAGCCTTCCTTCTGGCCGGGCGAAGCCTGGGAAGCAGTATCGTCCTCCACGGGAAGTCGTAACGCAAATAGGAACGCCCCCAGGAGCATGAGCATAGACAGAGCCAGCCCGACCTGCGGCGAAATATGGATGGCTGCCATGTTGAGCAGAATCATCAGGACGTTAGAGCAGATGAGGACGTCCGCGGCCGTCTTAATGCGCTCGTTTTTCGGGGTGCCGCTCTTGAAGTAGAAACCCCATGCCGCCACGCAACCCCCGGCTAACAGGGAGCTTGTTAGGATTCCCAGGTTCCAAAAGAGGGAGGGTGGGAAGAAGAATGCGGCGGAGGCAGCGATGAAGAAGAGATAGGAACACAGGAACAGCCGCCTGGCGGCCTTCTTTGTCCTGATCAAGAAGCCGCACAGAAGCGCTCCGGCCAGGAGGGCAGCTATCCCCCCAAAGACCAGAGCGGTGGGTGCTAGGTCAAAGGCATGGGCAAGGGAATACAGTATCCTGCCCTCGAAGAGGAAGGACAGCAACCAGGACGAGAACACGGACGGCTTCGGGTGCTTTTCCGTTTGCACCGACTGGCCGTTGTTACACCCCCGAGGGGAAGCTCAGGGTGTATCGGATAGGTGGCGCGAATACGATCCGGATCAAAAAATAGGAAGGTATTGTCGCGTAGGTGGCGAACGGGTACACTCAGCAAACATCTATTGAACTGGAACATGTGGATGAGGCCATGGTTGACTGATAGCAGTTGGGTGCTGTTTGGTAAAGTAGTAGCTCTTACGGGCGGACTAGCTGCGCAAGTGACGCTGGCCCGACTGCTAACGCCGGAAGACCTAGGTGCATTCTTTGTTTGGTCAAGCGTCGTAGGTGCCGTGAGCGCTCTGGCATCTTTCGGATTAGGGCCCGTGGCGATGCGCCATATCGCTACGCATCTGCACTCAAGTCAAGGCTCACAAGCCCATGGTTTCGCACGCGATACGTTACGTCTGGGCACGCTTTGCGGACTTGGAGCCAGCGCAGTGTTCTTTGTCGTCGGATCAGCCTTCACGAAGAGCCTAGCATTACCAGCACTAGCAGCAACATGGACAGCCATAATCGCTGTGAGAAGCGTGTTAGCTGATATTCTGCGTGGCTTTCGTGATATTAGGGCGGCGACTATCATCACTGACATTC
>JBMNNU010000411.1:0-2664 GCA_050942695.1 Chloroflexota bacterium | reverse complement strand
GGGAAAGCGCACGAGAACCTCCAGCATCTAAAGTTGTTTCTTCACCTCTATGATGCCAGATTTCTCGGCGCTTTCTCTTCCCTACTCCCATCGTTTCATACCATATCTTTACCTACCCCTGTGAGCTGTGGGGGAGGGGCAGGGGTGGGGTCCGCATCGCCATCCCCGCGTCCCCCCATCTCTGCGTCCCCCCATCTTCGCCGGATGTTAGGTTGCGGTTGCATCCATGTCAAGGCTATTCAAGGTAAAATCGACTATAATTCCCATCGATATAGCAACCTGGGGGATCGCAACGTGGCAAACGTGTTAGACATCCTATTCGAGCGCGGCTTCGTCAAAGACATTTCAGACGAGCAGGGCCTCCGCGCTGCCCTGGAAAAACCGATTACTCTCTACGTGGGTTACGATCCCACAGCATCCAGCCTGCACGTCGGGCATCTCCTGACCATAATGGCGCTGGCCTGGATGCAGCGTTCCGGCCACCGCCCCATCGCCCTCGTAGGTGGCGGCACCGGCTTAATCGGCGACCCAACGGGCAGGACGGTAAACCGGCCGGTCCTGACCTATGAACAGATAGAGGAGAACTCTCGAGCGCTGAAGAAGCAGCTCCAGCGCTACCTGGACTTCCGCGAAGGCCGCGCTCTGATGGTGAACAACGCCGAGTGGCTTACCAAACTGAAATACATAGAGTTTCTACGGGACATCGGGGTCTACTTCAGCGTCAATCAGATGCTAAACATGGAGACCTACCGCGCCAAGCTCGAGTCCGATGCAGGATTGAACTTCGTGGAGTTCAACTACGCCCTGCTGCAGGCATACGACTTCCTGACCCTCTACCGCGATTACAACTGCGTGCTCCAGATGGGAGGGAGCGATCAGTGGGGCAACAGCTTGGCCGGGGCGGATCTGATTCGACGGATCGAGGGCGGGCAGGCCTACGTCCTCGTGTGCCCGCTTCTGACCACTGCTTCCGGCGCAAAGATGGGCAAGACAGAGGCCGGCGCAGTGTGGCTCGACCCTGAGCTGGTCTCCCCATACCAGTACTACCAGTTCTGGATCAACACCGAGGACCCGGACGTCGAGCGATTTCTCGCTCTCTACACCTTCTTACCTATGGAGGAGGTAAGGGCGTTGGGGCAGCTTCAGGGGGCCGATATCCGCAAGGCCAAGGAGATACTGGCCTTCGAAGCCACCCGCATTACCCACGGCGAGGAGGCAGCGAAAGAGGCTCGCGCAGCATCTCGCGCCCTCTTCGGTGGCGGCGAGGGAGCGATGGAGGGGGTCCCAACCACGCAATTAGACGCGGCAGCCCTAGCCGATGGAATGCCCGCAACTCAACTGTTTGCGATGACCGGACTGGTCGCGTCCAAAGGCGAAGCTCGAAGGCTGATCCAGCAGGGCGGAGCCTACGTCAACGGCCAGCGGGTCGAGAGCGTGGATCAACTGATAACCCCCCAAGACCTGGTGGACGGGTCCCTATTCTTGCGCGCCGGCAAGAAAAAGTACCATCGCGTGGCGGTAGAGTAAGCAGTCGAAGGGAGAAATAGGAGTGGTATCCCCCGAAGAGTATAGAAGAAGAATCTCCAACGCGGTGTTTTCATCGAAACCTGAGGGTCGACGAAAGCTGGATCCCTCTCACTGGACCGCTGCTACACGACATCGGAGTGGGGCGCCCTGAGGAACCGAGGTTCCACTTCCCCGGAAGTCAGGGCTATCCGGGGAAGTTGGAAGCCAACATGACGCTTGCCTCCAGCAACATAGGCCTCTACTCGAAGAAGGGCTGGGGCGTACAGTACGAGGACACCTTCGTAGTCACCGAGGGGAAGCCCATCGTTCTCACCCGAGAAAACCAATAGCCCGATCTATCTGCAAATGTGTAGACGAGGAAGGTGGTGAATTAGGACCATCTTCCTATACCGCTGTTTCCCCGGTCACAATAGCCTAATGATGCCTTCCAGGGGCAACCTCAGCTTCTCCTGATACCAGTCCGCACGAAGACGGCGGCACCCCCGCAGTTTGTTCAAGCACAATGTTTATCGATATATTACTTTGTTTTGATATTGGCTTTATATTTTAACTGTAGTATACTTTGCAATCCTATCTTGACATTTACCTTAATCATTCACTTCCGTTTATCTTTCTCATCACAGCTCTAGAGGGGGAGTACTATGGTCATGAGGCGTCTACGAGCGCCCTTAGCGCTCGCCGCCCTTATCAGCATATTGGCGACATCCACCACCTGGGCAAATGGGCCGTCCGAAATGGTCTTGCCGGTTCCACACCGCACCCAGTCCGATGGTTCTATCTGGGCGTCGTCAAACTGCGGGCCCGCCGCCATCGCTATGGTGCTGGAGTCCTTCGGTTTGAACGTATCAACCAGCAAACTGCGCAACCGGGCCAATCAACTCCTGGGAATCGCCGATCCGAACAGTGGTACTCGGGTACAGGATCTTGCCAGAATCGTCCAGGAGCACGGACTGTCGGTCAAGGGGCCTTTCGAGGGGGGCCGTGTCAAACGATGGACCCTGGAAGAGGTTCGAACAGAGCTTCAGTTCGGTCGACCTATGGTGATCCAGGTCTACTACCCTTTGCTACCAAACCATCGCAAGAACCCTATCGCCACCGACCACTATATCGTGTTGGTCGGCTTATCTGGAGACGAGT
>JBMNNU010000048.1:0-15580 GCA_050942695.1 Chloroflexota bacterium | reverse complement strand
CTGTTTCGGGTTCAATGTTACTGTCCTCATACCTCAAGTATGGCGGACATTTTCCCTGAGCAGTTAAACCGGACATTTTCCCTGAGCAGTGACAACCGGTAAAGCAAAACCTTGATGGGATCATATGGAGCTGCTAACATTTTTGTCAATTCATATTCGCTAATGGCAGTATTAGCCGGAGTAATAGACAGTGAAGAAGATTCAGCCTAGCTACTCCTACAAACAGAACCGATCCCAGCAGTTGAGGGGTTTCTACCATGTGGCTACTACGGGGAGCTTTAGCGCTGCTGCCAAACAAATGTGTATTGGCCAACCTGCGGTGACTCTTCAGGTGCAGTCGCTGGAAAGGGAACTGCAGGCCAAGCTGTTTAACCGGAAAAAAGGGGTTGTGAGCCTGACCTTGGATGGGCAGGTGCTTTTTGAGGTGGCTGCCCCATTGGTGCAAGCTTTAGAGTCATTGGACGATGTTTTTCGAGAGAGGCTTGGGCAGTTAGAGGCTGGAAAGGCGACATGCGCCATAGCAGAAAATTTGGTCGTGGACATAATGCCAAAACTCATGGGCGAGTTCCACTCCCGATACCCCAATATTGATCTGGTTATATATTCTTGTAACTCGCTACAAGCACTGGAAATGGTGTCTCGGGGCGATGCCGAGCTAGGCATCGGTACGATCAACCGCTTGCCCAGGCATATGTGCTTCCAGCACTTGGGCTTGTACGACAGCTATCTTGTAGTTTCAAAGGATCATCCTCTTGCCTGCCAGGAGCAATTGTCTTTGGACGAAATAGCGCAATATCCGCTGATAGCTCCAGTGGAGGAGGGAAAATCATGGCAGGACTTGCTTCAGGCTATGGAGGGAAGAGGTTTTCGGCCAAAGATAGCAATGCGGTTATCCAGCATAGAAGCCAGGTTGCGCTTTGTGGAAGCGGGGTTGGGAGCAACTGTGGCAGTAGGGCGATGGTTCCCCCACAGCGATTTGATCCACAAACTCGTCTGGATCAGTCTCCGTAACCACTTGCCATCATTATCTTATGGGCTTATTAGAAGAAGATACGCGTATCTATCCCTACCCGCAAAACGATTAGCTGAGTTCTTTACCGATTCTGTACCAACCATCATGTCTGCCCGAAGGAAATAGCGGGTAGTTATTGTGATCTTTGCGAGGTGAATAGTCAGGAGGCCAATAATGCACGGTTTATGCACGATCTCAGGCAGTTCATATTGGTGGAACAAAAAGCTCGGATGTATAGTAATTCGGCAGAGCTGTACGATCTGATATACGAGTCCAAGGACTATGCCGCCGAAGCCCGACAGATTATGGCTGCGCTGGATCAGCATGCGGAGCGTCCGGTCCATACCTTGCTTGATGTGGCTTGCGGTACGGGCCGGCACCTGGAGCAGTTGGCAGCCCGTTACTCGGTCGAAGGGCTCGATCAGGAAATCAGGATGCTCGATCTGGCGAGAACTCGGTTGCCGTCTGTCCCATTCCACCAGAGGGATATGTGCGACTTCGACCTGGGCAAACAGTACGACGCCGTCACCTGCCTCTTCGGTTCCATCGGATACGCGCGCACCACCGTGAGGCTTCGCTCTACCGTTCAATCGATGGCCCACCACCTGTTGCCCGGCGGGGTATTGTTGCTCGAACCTTTCCTCACTCCGGATAACTTCAAGCCGGACAAGCCGTACGCCGTCTTCGTAGATCGCCCCGATCTGAAAGTCGCCAGGGTGGGGGTGACGCGAGTCAAGGGAAAACGCGCGATTCTCGATTTCCACTATCTGGTTGCCACCCCGGACGGGGTAAAGCATTTCGCCGAAAGACACGAATTGGGGCTCTTCACCGACGCGGTTTATCGAACTGCGATCACCGAGTCCGGCTTGGATCTACGCCACGAGGATCGCACTCTCACCGGACGTGAGCTATACGTGGCGATCCGTAATCCCTCTACCTAGAAAAGTGTAGCCTGCCGGTATTGAGGCGCTTGCTTAGGCGCAAAAGCCTCCTCCCTTATAAGCTGCTCTTCGGATAGGTCGGCAATGAACGGGGATGGGTTACGGTAGGTCAGCAGGATAAGCTCATCCTGAGCCCTAGTGATCGCTACATAGAATAGCCGCCTCTCCTCGTCGATATCGCTATTATTGCGGTTGTTCCTCAAAGGAATCCTTCCATCGTTGACTCCGCAGATGAACACGACGGGAAATTCCAATCCCTTGGCGGCGTGGATGGTCATTAAGGAAACCGCATCCGGCGCGTAGACTTTGCCACCGCTGCGGACCACATCACTTTCCCTACCCAAAACCAGGTTCTGCATCAGGGTGGGCATATCGTCATACATGATGGCGATGTTGGAAAGCAAGACCATGGGATCGCTATCGGACAGGTTATGGTCGTCAATCCAGATGTCTACGATCTGCTTTGGCTTTTCCTTCCGGATGATGGCCGCATATTTTCTCAGCATCTCCACGAAACTCACGGGTTGGCCCGGTTGCTCCAGGGGGGGACGCTGCGCCTCTTCTATGATTCTGGCCAGGGATTCTACTCCTTTCCCCCCGGCTGTATAGCCTTCGATGATTTTTTGGATCAGATCTGCAGAATAGTTGGTTTCTGCTTTCAGGCACAGCAGCAGGGAAGCTGTATCCCCGGGGTTGAGCAGAAATTTGAAAAACGCAAGGGCCTGGCGCACCGACTTATCTGCCAGGTACTCCTCGCGCCCGGCCACCAGATATGGAATCCCCTCTGTCGAAAGACACTGCTCCAGAATTCGCGCCTGGTGATTGGTCCGGTATAGCAGAGCTATATCGGAAAAGCCTCGGGGATGCTTAGCCCCGGATCGTTTGGATCGGGATGGCGACAATGCCTGGGTATCCAGCATGTCTATACCGCCGACCATTCGGTTGATTTCCTTGGCAACGAACAGGGCTTCGGAAAAATCATTTCTGGTTTCTATTAGACGTACCCTGCCACCCCTGGCCTTATTGGCCTCCAGGACAACCCTGTACTCCCCGTCGTTTTTCCGGGAGATCAACGACCGTGCGCATGCGATGATCTCGGGCGTGGAGCGGTAGTTCTGCGTCAGCCGGACCTGCTGTAGCCCCGGAAAATCCTCTTCAAACAGTGAATAATAGCGCAGATCCGATCCCCTGAAACCGTAAATGGACTGATCCGGGTCGCCGATAACGAAAACACTCTCGCTTTGCCTGGCCCACGCTTTGATCAATCGATATTGGATCTCGTTGATGTCCTGGAACTCATCCACCAGCAGGTGAGAGAAGGGGTTTGCCCCGTTCAGACCTGTGCCATCTAGTGCGCTGCCGTCTTCAAATCGACATAACACTTCCAGGAGGATGTCGTCGTAGTCCATCACACCGTATCGCTTGAGTTGCGCACAATAGGCATCGTAGAGCTGAGCCGGAAGCACATCTCGCCTACTGGAGGACTCGCCTCCCTGTGTGGGCTCATTAGCCTTATCTCCAACCGGAGATATCCTGTTTTTTCGCAGCGATATCATTCTCATCACGTCGCGAGGGGGAAGGTCCAACTGCATATCCTTGACGATTTCTTCGATGATGGCTAGGGCATCGTACTCGTCGATAATCGCCGGGCTGTTCTCTCCCCTCCATTGGGAAAGCATTTGCAGGCATATTGAGTGAAAGGTCCCTATGGTCATAGCGTTCGTTGCCCGTTTATCCCCGAAGTGCTTCTCCAACCGAACGCGCATCTCCTGAGCGGCCTTATTGGTAAAAGTAACGGCAGTGATCTGATCCGGGCGGACGCCGCATTTTTCAACCAGGTGGGCAATACGGTACACCAGCGTTCTGGTTTTGCCTGTTCCCGGCCCGGCTACAACAGCTATGGCCGGGCTGGAAGAGGAAACAGCTTCCCATTGCTCATTATTCAGTCCATAGGGGGTCTCCGCAGTAACCGATGCTTTCGTAACCACGTCAAACCTTCCTTCTCCCTCTTTGAAGGGGAGAGGTTCAGGGTGAGGGGGTTCCTCGAAACCCCGCGTAATCGGGAACTGCTCAGCCTCTTGCTGGGCTGAGGTCTTTACTTTTTTTTTCGTTTGAGGTATTGATGGGTTTGGCTGTTTATCGCTCTGGTCGCTGAAAATCGATAGCTGTCCGGAAATTCGCGCAATTTCGGCGTTATCGATGACTGTAATTTTTCCGTACTCTCCGTCAAACCCGGGTTGCCTCTCAACCTGTCCGCACCTCAGCCTGCGGATGCCTTCAGCCACCCAGGGGCCTGCTACCGATTCGATATCAGGCAGCGTTGCCTTGCGGAGTATATGCAACTCCGGTCCTATGCTCCGGATCAAATTTTCGTATGTATCCACCACCTTTTTGCTGGTGACCCCTGAACCGATAGAAGAAGCTATGATCTCCTGCAGAGGAACAAGACTTTCGAAATGCTTGGCCGTCGATAGCACAAACCCTTCTTCTCGGTCTGCCAGCTCTTCGACCCGGTGGAGTACGCCCACGGTGATCTTGCCGCCGCAGACCGGGCATATACCCTGTGCAGCTTTCGTTTCATCGGGCTTCCAGCACACCTTACAGTTCCTATGGCCGTCGTAGTGGTATTTCCCCTCTTCCGGAAAAAACTCTATGGTTCCGAAAAACTCATTTGTGCCTCGATTTTTCAATGCCTGCGAGATACCCTGATAAGAAAGCGTGGTATCAAAAATATTGGCTTCTCTGCCCAGTTTAGCGGGGGAATGGGCATCCGAGTTGGAAACCAGCGTAAAACCATCCAGGGCTGAAAGGCGCCAATTCATAGGAGGATCTGAGGAGAGACCCGATTCGAGGGCATAGATATGGCCGGTTAGGTCTTCGAAGCACTCTTGAATGTGGTCGAAACCTGAATAGGCGCCGTACAGGGAGAAATGCGGGGTCCATACATGAGCGGGTATGAAAATGGCGTCCTCGCACGTATCGAGCACGATCTCCAATAGATCCCTGCTATCCAGGCCCAAAATAGGCCGGCCGTCGGAGTGTAAATTGCCTATGGCCTCGAGCCTGCGTGATAGCGCCTCAGCATGTTCCAAACTGGGCAAAAGGATCAGATTATGAACCTTTCTGACCCTGCCGTTTTTTTTGTATATGGAGCTGATTTCGCCGGTGACGATGAATCGAGGCTCGAGGTTTTCCCCCGCCACCATATCCTTCTGGCGGAAATCATCCTTAAGAACGTAAAGGCCATCGGCTGAAGGTACTAGCTTTTCTTTCAGCTCTTCACGCCAGGCTGGATGCGTGAAATCGCCCGTGCCAATGACGTCGATCCCTTTGCGCCGCCCCCATAATTCGAGGACTTCAGCTACGCATTCCCTGCTGGTGGCTCTCGAATATTTCGAATGTATGTGAAAATCAGCGATGAACATTTTAAGTTTTGTTAGCTCGTGTTTTTTTGTATTGTGTCCCTTTATTTCCTATTTGAGGAAGAAGACTATCGCCACGAAATGGGATAGCGCCCCCAGGTTGACGAAGAGGTGCCATACCATGTGGTGGTACTTGAAGCCCTTGAGCGCGTAAAAGAAGACCCCGCCGGAGTATAGCACCCCTCCTGTTGCGATGAGCGTGAGCAGCACTGGGTTGGCGTGACTCAGGAATGTGGGCAGGAAGAGAATCACGGTCCAGCCCATGACCAGATAGATGGTCAGGCTCACCTTCGGCAGCGACCGCCGGGATAACGACTTGTATAGTATACCGAACAGCACCATCATCCATTGGATAACCACTATCAGGACACCCTGCCACCCTCCTATAACGCATAGGGCTACCGGTGTGTAGCTGCCCGCGATGGCTACGTAGATGAATATGTGGTCCAGGATCCTGAAAACCGCCTTGTGTACGCTGTCGGGTGCCATGGCATGGTACAGGGTGGATGATTGAAACATCAAGTAAAGCGAAATGATGAAGACGCTGACGGAGGCCGATTCCAAAACCCCGCCTCTCAGGTAGGAGGTAACCGCCCCAACCGGCAGCGCAAGCAGCACGATAGCCGCCATGGCTCCGTGAGATACCGAATTGGCGACCTCCTCGCCGAAGGTGAACCTGCGGCGATTTACTTCAATGGAGTAGCGCTTATCTTGCGGCAATGGCATTAATCCACTTACAAGGGGAGGTAGGTCGATACCGCCCAGGCGAAGCCGATCATGGCGACCAACCTAAACAGTAAGGGCACTACTGTCAACCTGGCAACCTGCCCGTAATTCGCCCCTAAGTATTCGTTCCCGGCAACCATGCAGGTGTGGGCTGGCGACACACAGCTACCCACGGCGTTGGACATCATCATCACCAGTATGTATGGCATAGGGTTGACTCCTTGGGGGATGAGGCCGAAGAGAAGTGGAAAGACCATGGCTACCACCGCTGTCTCAAGCCCGGTGAAAAAACCCACAACGGCAGGAAGGGCTAGGACGAGGATGGCTAGAGAAATGCCGAAGTTGGTGAATGCAGCGGCCATAACCTGCACGAGTCCTGTATTTTCCACGACTGTCTTGAACACCATCACAGAAACCAGGATCAGCAGCATCTTGAGCTGGATACCTTTGAGCACCATTTTTCGGATCATTGAGCCGGAGACCCTTTGAGTGATCATCCCGAACAGGAGACCCCCTGCCATGGCGTACAGGAAATCGATCCCAAATCCGATTGGCAGCGCCAGCGGTATCAGAAACGGCATCAGTTCGACCCATAGAGGGAGCCCGTTGCCTCCATCAGCCGCGTTTACTGGTGGTGCTGTTTTGGGTGAGGGGAGCCGGCCTATAAGGTACCAGTAGCCGAAAAACAGCCCGATTATCGCTACCGGAAGCTGCCACCCAATAAGAGTAAACAGCGGAACGTTGAGCACCGCCGCTGCCAGAATAAGGTGGGGTTTGTAAGGGAACACCTGGTCGCAAACATGGCGGAAAAAGAGGTTGATGGCGGCGTTGTGGTCGCTGCTCAGGTTGAGCTCTTTCCCGTATGCGGCTACCATGGGAGCAGACAGCACCGTCCCACCGGGAACCGGGAAGAGCCCGAGCAGCGACGGCACCATGGCGATGAGCAGACGGACGTCGCTGATCACTCTCCTTAAGGCGGTCAGTATCCTATCGAGGCTTCCGGTATCCTGCAGGAATATCGTCAGCATCTCGATAATAGTGACCACACCTAACAGTTGAAGGGTGGCTTGTGCCAGCGCCCCCTCCAAGAAGTAGGTAGCCGTTTGGCCAATGTCGTGGCCGGTGGCGAAACTGAGAGAAGCTGCAGCGATGAGTAGTACGTAGGAGAGCATTTCTTCTCTAGTATGGTGGCTGCACAAAGGGGGCCGTAAGGCCCCCTGGGCTGCGCCGGATTGGGTTTTCGCAACTGGAGCCGATCATAGCACGGCCAGCGCGAGATAGGCAATCGGGAGCCAAATACTGCACTACCGTTTCGGATGTACTATCGATAGATGAAGGTCGCGTAGCTGCCGCGCATCCACCTCGGACGGGGCGTTCATCATCAGGTCCATAGCTGCCTGGTTCTTGGGGAAGGCGATGACATCGCGGATGCTCTTTGCATCGGATAGCAGCATCACGATCCTATCGATGCCCGGAGCGATGCCTCCGTGTGGTGGAGCTCCGTACTCGAACGCTTCCAGCATGTGGCCGAAACGTTTAGCGACCTCTTCTTTCGAGTAGTTGAGCAGGCCGAACACCTTCTCCTGGATGTCTCGGCGGTGAATCCTGATGCTGCCGCTTCCGATTTCAATCCCGTTGCAGACGACGTCGTAGCAGTCCGCTCGGACCTTGAGCGGGTCTGTGTCCAGCAAGTGGATATCCTCGAGCTTCGGCGACGTGAAGGGATGGTGTGTGGCATCGTAGCGCTGCTCTGACTCGTTCCACTCAACAAGTGGGAAGTCGACCACCCAGGCAAATGCCAGCAGGTTCTCGTCCAGTAGTCCGAGTCGCCTACCCATCTCCAGGCGCAGCGCTCCAAGAGATGCAGCAACCACGCCCGGTTTATCGGCTATGGCCAGCAGCAGGTCGCCGGGGCTGAGTTCGGCCCTTTCGGCTATGGCGGCCATCTGCCCTTCGGTCAGGAATTTAGCAAAGGATGATCGGGTGCCCCCCTGGTCGATGGCGGCCCAGGCTAGCCCCTTGGCGCCGAAGCTGCGCGCGGCTGTAACCAGATCGTCGATCTGTTTTCGGCTGTAGCCTCCTGCTCCCTGCGCCCGAATGGCCTTTACCTGTCCGCCCTCGGCTACAGCCCTGCGAAACACCTCAAACTCGGCGCTGGCTGCGATGTCGGACAGGTCCACCATCGGCATCTCGAAGCGCAGGTCTGGCTTGTCCGTTCCGTAGCGAGCAAGGCTCTCAGCGTAGCTGAGCCGAGGGAACGGTTTGTTTACCCTCTTATCGGTCAGCTTTTCGACCATTGTGATCAGCAGCTCTTCGATCAGGTCAAGGATGTCCTCCTGGCTGGCGAAGGACATCTCCAGGTCCAACTGTGTGAACTCCGGCTGGCGGTCGGCTCTTAAGTCCTCATCCCTGAAGCAGCGGGCGATCTGGAAGTACCTATCGACACCCGCCACCATCAGCAACTGCTTCAACTGCTGGGGGCTCTGGGGCAGGGCGTAAAACTCTCCAGGATGGACGCGGCTAGGTACGAGGTAGTCCCTGGCCCCTTCGGGCGTGCTCTTGATGAGCATGGGGGTCTCGACCTCCAGGAAGTTGCGCTCGTCCAGGAAGTCTCGTATGTGCTTGATAACACGGTGCCTCAGCACCAGGTTGCGGACCATCTCCGGCCGTCGAAGGTCGAGATAGCGATAGCGCAGCCGCACCGACTCGTCAACGTTGGTATCCTCCGAGATGCTGAACGGTGGCGTGAGCGATGGGTTGAGAACGGTGACAGATTCCGCCACCACCTCTATCTCCCCTGTAGGCAGATTCTTGTTCTCGGTTCCGGGAGGCCGAAGACTGACTGTGCCCACGATCTCGATCACGAATTCAGATCGGCACTCGGCGGCTACTGCATGGGCTGCCGGGGAGATCTGAGGATTGACGACGACCTGTGTTAGCCCGTAGCGGTCCCGCAGATCGATGAATATGATGCCGCCGTGGTCTCTATGCCGGTGGACCCATCCCTGTAATAGTGCGGTCGTTCCAGCGTCGCTGCCTCTTAGTTCACCGCAAGTTGCTGTCCTCTTCACTACCCCTGTGCTCCTCTGATTCCTGGCCCTTCCCCATCGTTAAAGAGAGGGCAGTAACATTTGTCATGCTGAGCTTGTCGAAGCATCTCCTCGTAGGTTGGGAAAGCTCGAGGAGATCCCTCGCTCGACGCTCAGGATGGCAGTCGCTACTACTCCTGCATTCGTTTGGTGGTTAGGGCCCATAATGTACTTAAGACTAAACGAAACAGTACCATCTAGCCCGGATGGCGTCAAATCTATTCATCCTTTTCTGGTATGATTTTTATGTGAAAGGCAAAGTAAGGCTGCAGCAAACCGAATACCTCTATTTATCGCCGTCGTCTGATACGAATGGCAGGATTTCTCCGGATTCGGAGGCCGCAATATACCTGCACTTTCCTTTTTGTGCGAAACGGTGTAGCTACTGCGACTTCGACAGCTTCAGTGGGTTGGACGGTCTGATAGAAACCTACCTGGAAGCTGTACTCCAGCAGATGCAGATGTCGCCGAGAGCCCTCGGCACTAGTCTCTACCTGGGTGGCGGAACCCCCAGCCTTATGGCCCCACCCGACGTTGCCAAGCTGGTATCGGCATGTAGAGACCGTTTTAGCCTTCACTCAAATGCCGAGGTAACTTTGGAGGCCAACCCCTCCGATCTGGACCGCGAAAAGCTGGCTGGTTACCGGGATGCCGGTGTAAACAGGCTCAGCATCGGCGTCCAGAGCACCGACGAAGGGCTGCTTAGGCTGTTAGGCCGGAGGCACGGTCCAGTTGAAGCTAGGAGTTCGATAGCTGCTGCGCGCGATGCCGGTTTCCGCAACGTTAGCGTGGACTTGATCTTCGGTATGCCTCGCCAGGACCGGAGCATCTGGGAGCATACCCTCCGAGAGGTAGCAGTCTGGGGAGTGGAGCACATATCCTGTTACTCCCTAACTGTGGAACGAGGGACGGCGCTGGAAAAAGCGATATCACAGGGTATTCTCTCCCTGCCACAGGAAGACGAGATCGTCGGTATGTACCGGGCAGCCGAAAGGGTACTATCGGTCCACGGCTATCGCAGGTACGAGATCTCCAACTGGGCGAAGCCGGGCTTCGAATCCCGACACAATCTGGCCTACTGGAGTTACCGCCCCTACCTGGGCATCGGCGCTGGCGCAGCGGGGTTCTGGAACAGCCGGAGGTATAAAATTGTCCCCGACATCCCTCGCTACATCGAAGGGGTTCGAGCCGGCCGGATTCCTCTTTGTGAGAATGATGAGATCTCCAGGCGCCGGGCGATGAGCGATTTCCTGATTTTAGGGCTGCGGCTGTCGGATGGTGTGCCCGCATCGCGGTTCGAAGCAAGCTTCGGAACGACTCCGCAGGCCGTATTCGGCGAAGCCCTGGAGTGGGGGATCCGAGAGGGGCTGCTCGAGCGGCAAGAAGATCGCCTCGTTCTAACTCCTCAGGGTACGCTGCTGAGCAACGAGCTGTTCGAAAAGCTGTTATAAAGCTATCAGCTATCAGCCGTCAGCAGTCAGCCTATTACTGACCGCTGCGAAAGTATTTAAAAGCGGGTCCAGGGTGCAACGCCTGGCGGGCGTGACGCTGTGCTCGCTCGCGTCACGGGGGTGTCCCCAATAAATTTACATTTTTATGCAGAGGTCAATAGGTAGCAATGTTGGAAAAAAGCTAAAAGCTAATAGCTGAAAGCTGAAAGCTGAATGCTGATTGCTGAAAGCTATTAACTCGTCCTGATGGTCAGCTTCCGGCAGAGCGATGCCAGCTCTTCGCCTGCCTGGGGCTCGGGCTTCGCGGCCTCTAATGCTGCTAGAGCCAGGTCGGTGTTCCGAGCGACCTCGGAGGCGACGAAGCGGACTATCTGGTAGCGCTCCATGAGATCGAGAATTTCGGATGTCTCATCCTGCGTGGTGGGGCCGGGACGTGAGAGGATGGCGTTTAACCTTTCGTGGTCGGCGCCGGTTGCCACATTCAGCAGCCGCACCATGGGGAGCGCCTTCTTCTTGCTGATGATATCGTCGGCTGCAGGCTTACCGGTTTCCCTCGGATCGCCCCAGATACCGAGGTAATCGTCCTGAGCCTGGAAGGCCAGTCCAAGATACCTGCCGAAGCGGGCATATTCGGTAATAACGCCTTCGTCGTTCGATCCGTACAGCGCACCGAGGTGGCACGAGGCCTCCAGGAGGGCGCCGGTTTTTCGCTCGATCATGAAGTAGTACTCATCTAGAGACACAGACGGGCGCTGTTCGTAGTCCAGATCTAGGTACTGCCCCTCACACAGGAGCCTGCATGCGATATTCAGGATTCGCAAACCGCGGGCTTTTCGCTGCGGGGTAGCCTTCTCGTCGTCGGTGAGCGCTAATTGAGCTAGCACAAGCAGCCCGTCTCCGGCGTTGATCGCCTGCGCATCACCCCAGATGTCCCAGACCGTTCGTCGGTGCCGGCGGTATCTAGAGCGATCCTGTATATCGTCGTGGACCAGGGAAAAGTTGTGGACCAGTTCGACGGCGGCGGCTGGAGCGATGGCATCTTCCATAGGGGCACCTGCGGCGGCGCAGGTGAGAAAGACGAACCTCGGGCGGATCCGCTTGCCCGGGTGGAAGCTGGCGGGCTTGAGATTTTCATCCAGCCAACCCAGGTGGTACTTCATCATATCGTAGATGTGGACCTGCTCTCCAGCATCGCTGATTAGCCGTTTGATCCGCTCGTCAACCCCTTGGATCACCAGTTCGTCCAGCCGCATCGTTACCCCCAACTCTACTTATTCAAGGGCAGGATACCGTAAAAGCCCTGGCCGTCGCAACGGACGCAAGCATTCATGGCTATGCGGAAGGGTTCACTAACTATCTTTGAACAGGCCTTTCAGATCGACCTGTTGCCAATCGGAATAGCCCAGGCCGCGAATCCAAAGCTTGAGCTCCTGAGGCACAGCGATGACCTGGTGGACGGTGCCATCGTGCATGGCTCCACCCTGGTGGATCCCTACCTCCATAAGCCTCTTCATGCCATCGACGTTGAGCTTGCCGTAGAACTCCTCGGAGTTGGCTAGCCTCACTAAGTTTACGTAACGCGGGTCGACTTCATCTGCAGGCGGATCGGCCAACCTGCCCTCCCACTCCTGAGGGTAGGGCGGAACGAAGCTGTTGTAGGCGACCAACAGCCCAGGCTGATCGCCCTTCCTCACGCGGGCTCCAAAGGTTGGCCTCTCGACCGACACAGCTTCTTTCGCGTCGGCAACCTGGAGGATGTATGAGAGGTCGGCAGGGGTTTCCGACAGACGCGTTGCAGCCTCATCGAGAGTACCGTCTCGATTCAGCAACGTAGCTATCACGGAACCGGTGTTCTCGCGGCCCTCCACGTAACCGGGATCGGATGCAGCTCAGTTGTTCAGCTCTATAAACAGCCCTCTGCGGTTCATTCCAGTCTCTAGGTAGACGTGGCCGAGTGGATGCACATTCGCATACCCGTTGCCGGAACCCGGATTGAACACCACAACGGACAGATACTTCATATACCTCTCCATAGCCGACCTATCACGTCCCAGTTTCTACCGAACACCAGGGTGCCGTCCGGCGTGTATCTGCCCCAAGCCGCCAACCCGCTGCAGACGCTGGGAGGCTCGCCACCCAGTGCTTCGTCCGTCAGATTCGGCATCCCCGCATTCAGGATCAGCACTTCGTATTCGCTGAGGCCCGACGTCTCCGCGATCCCCTTCAGTAGCTCGTTGAGGTCCTGGCTGAAGCCCGAGGCCCACTCTTTTGCACTCTCGAGTTGCTCATCATGGTTCATCCCTCGTGAGGTCAGGTCCGCGGAGATCTCATCGTAGAACTTACGCAGTTCGTCTCCAACCAGCCCCCCGTATTGCCGCCCCATCGCTCGCCAGGTACCGTTCAGAGTGAGCACCCAGTAGGCGTCCCCGCTGGTCCTGTAGGCGGTACCGCCTTCGAAGCTCTTCATCTCTTTCAACGAACTCTCGTTTCCTCGAGGGGCGCAACCTGCGAACAGGCCCGTCAGGGCGATCAGCATCGCCAAGGCCGCAATCTCAAGAGCGCGCACGCGACCAGATTCAATGTGGTTCATATCTGCAGTCTCTCCATCGCAATATAGTTCCAGTAATTTGATCATGACTTGCTCCTTAAAGAACCGGGACGGTAGGGGCGGTCGCCCCTACCGTCCAACTGACTGCCCTCGCTCCGGCAGATCGGCGCTCCGCTGGTAGCGGTACTAGCGGCTACGGGTGGATGCTTCCGTCTGGCATCGTTGCGCCCGTGAGGTTAGCCCCGTCCAGCTTGGCGCCGGTCAGGTCGGCCCATTCCAGGTTGACGTCCCTCAGGTCGGCGCGCATCAGGTTGGCGCCCCTCAAGTTGGCTTTGAAGAGGAAGGCGTACATCAAGTTGGACCTGCTCACGTCGGCCCCTTCCAAGGAGGCCCCGGCCGCGATGGCCTCATGCAGCACAACCCCCCGTAGCGAGGCGCCGCTCAGGTTGGCATTGGACAGAGTGGCCCATTTCATGTTGGCACCCCTCATGTCGGCGCCGCTCAGGTTGGCGCCGACCAGGCTGCTGTTGCTCAGGTTGGCGCCGTTCAGGGTGGCGTTGGCCAGGTTGGCGCCGTTCAGGTTGAACCCGCTCAGGTCGGCCCCCGCGCATTTCGTGAACTGTCTGATCTCGCAGCCGTTTAACACCGTCCCGGACAGCTCGCCTGACACCTTCGCCTGCACGCTGCCCCGGAGGCCCTCGCTAACTACTAGCGCACCGCCCCCAAGGACGACTGCGGTGGCCAAGACGCCCGCTATTATCAGGGAAAAAGGTCTCCGGAACAGCCTCGGTATTAAGGAAGCGATCATGTCCTCCTCCTCCTTTCTCCCCAACCACGGTCTGGGCGCAGCGTAGCTGCGAGCCGTGTCACTGGCCGTGTCAAAACGGCAATGGGACCGCCTACTTAATACATATCGGCAGGTAGGTTGGGCGGCTTAAGGCTAAGGCACGTAGTAGGTGCTTCGTTTTACGAAGGTGTAGGTGCCCTGCGGGGCGTTCACTCGCCAACTGGGCACCTGGAGTCGAATGTAGAGAGGCCAACAGAATCGGTAGCTTGAATGGTTTCGTGGATAGGATCGCTGGTATCGAAGCTAGGTTGGGATCACCGCGGCGATGGCTCCGAAGAGCCCCGCGTCGTCGCCGAGCGCTGCTGGGACGAACTCCAAACCTCGCTGGCAGGAGGTCATCGCTCGCGTGCGGACGGTTTCTCGCATCGGCCCCCACAGAAGCTCTCCGGCGTTGCTCACTCCCCCACCTATGATTATTCTCTGAGGATTGAAGAGGTGGGCCAGGTTTACCATGCCCACCCCCAGGGCGAAACCTGCCTCCCGAATGATCCGTTCGGCTACCGCGTCGCCCTGTGAAGCGGCCTCAGATACAGCCTTAGCGGTTATCTCCTGCAGCGGGATCTGGTTCAATGAGGTCTGAGCCCCTGAAGCGACCAACTCTCTAGCCGTTCGGGCAATGGCGGTGCCCGACGCCAGGGCCTCCAGGCATCCGACGTTGCCGCAGGTGCAGGGCGGCCCGTCCATGTCGATGGTCATGTGCCCTATCTCCCCAGCGAAGCCGCACTGTCCTAGCAACAGCCGGTTGTCGGTGATGACCCCACCGCCGATCCCGGTGCTGACGGTGATGTAGATGATGTGGGAGAAACCCCTGCCGGCCCCAAAGCGGTGCTCTCCCACCGCTGCCAGGTTGGCGTCGTTTCCCACTACCGTTTTGAGGCCGAAGCGCCGTTCGAAGATGGATTTGATCGGGGTGTTATCCCAGCCAGGTAGGTTGGGCGGGTTGAAGATAACCCCGTTCCAGGGATCTAAGGGGCCTGGAGCGCCGATTCCGATCCCCTCGATGGTCGAATGGTCAGACACAGTAGCTAAAGCCTCGTCGATGGAGGCGAAGATGTCGTCGAGTACGGTGTCGCGCCCTCGCTCAACCTTCGTGGGTTTGGAGGTTCTCCATTCCAGAACACCGTCGCTGGTGCCGACCGCGACCCTGTAGCGGGTGCCGCCTAGATCGAGAGCTATGGCGCGCTTCGAACTTGCGTTTTCGACCATCTTCCCCATATCTCCTTATCAGCTCAGCTTACGATGTTCCAGTAGATTAATACCGCTGCCAAATATCTGAAAACCGTTTCATCTTCATTTTAGCATCGTGACGACTCAGAATCGATAAGCAACGCAGGTTCCAAGCCGCCATATATCGGGTGAGCCCCAAGCTTCCGGAAAAGGCTGGTTTCGACGCCTGGCCATAAATTGACCAGGCTGAGACGCTCAAGGCATGGTTCGTGGCACGAGTCACAACGTAGCGTCAGGCCTTGTGCCTGACGTGGTACCTCGTCGGGGACGAGCCCGACGCTACAGCTCGTCGGGGACAAGCCCCGACGCTACAGATC
>JBMNNU010000410.1:0-2698 GCA_050942695.1 Chloroflexota bacterium | reverse complement strand
TTTCCATGACTCGGATATCCGAAACCTCAGTAGGTGATTCCTGTGGCCTACTACTTCGCGCCCTAACTGCTCCTCCAACAGCTTCTTATGCCGATTTAGCAAGTCCGGATCGGAGTGCGTCTCGTAGCTCCCGTGTAGACCGATCTCGCAACCCTGCTCGGCTAATTCGCTCATCAGCCGAGCTATCTTGGGGCTCTTCAGTTCGTAAGCGACATCCTCCGAGTGTAAGCTTTCAGCCATAAAGAAGTAGGTGGAGCGATAGTCCTTTTCCCTCTCCATTGCGAATATCCTATCGAATGTCCAGTAAGGGTCCCGGTTGCTGATGGCTGTCCTGGCAATGGAGACAAACTGGTGCCCAGCCTTTCCGAACGCCCCCCGCCCCAGACTGCTAAGTGCGCCTGTTACGTCTCTCACTGCGACGCCTCTGGGCAGTTTTCCCCGGCGCACCACATCTACGTCGTGGCTCAAGCAGCCTGCTACGGATTTCCCGAGCGGCCAGAACTCTTTTCTCACCGTGGGGAGCCCTGCTTGCAGACAGCCGCTTTGCAGGCAGTCGAGGAGCAGATGAGCGTACCGGCTTACCAGCGGATCGGTCGGCGCGATTGAGCTTTTCAACGGGGAGTGAGCCCATAGAAAGCGGTCGTGCTTGTCGCGATCTGAGACGACGTATTCCTCGCAACGAGTAAGGAGGCGAAACGCTGGACCCAGGATATCGTCCCGTATCCCCACCAAGCACCCCCGAGAAGTAGGACGAGACAGGATCGTTACCTGTGTTGGATCGACAACCGGTTGTTGAAGGTGGAGGTCCGATGGCTGACGGTCACCAGGTAAGGTCCCCAGATCAGGTTCGGGAACTGCTACGATTACCGTCTCTTGAGCGAGATGATCCATCACCCCGTTGTCCGGCAATCCGACTACGAGATAGACATATCGGCGAGGCTCGTCGGCCTCTATCTCTTTCAGAGTGAAGATGAACTCGAAGGAAAGCCCAAGGGTGGACAGCATGGTCTCCAGGATGTATCGAGTTCGCTCGTATTTGGAAGGGTGGCTGTTGATGATTACGCGGACGTAGATGGCTACTGCCTCCTCTCCAAGGAGCGAAATACGTCGACGATCCGAGACATCTGCCGATGAACGTCGTGCTCCTGGATAACCCATGCTCTAAGATCATTACCTATCTTAGATCTGTTTTCTATGGATATGTCCAGCGCGTTGTTCATCTTAAGCGCCAGATCCTCGTAATCACGAGGTCGGAAGAGGAAGGTTGATCCGTAGGATGGAAATCGGTCGTAATAGGTAGGGGTGGACACGAAGGCCGGCTTGCCGCAGCTCATCGCCTCCAGAACAGCCTTGCCCAGCCCTCCCTCTACGTGCATGTTCACGAAGAAATCGCAGGCTTGAACATAGTGGACGGTCTCAGAGTGAGGGATGCCTCCGGTGAATTGGAACAGGTCTTCCATGCCCAAGTCCCGAACCCTATCCTGGATCCGATGGAAGTAGTCGCGGTCAGAAGGTGTCAAAGGTCCTCCGGCCACAACAAATTCCAGATCCCGGCGGCCCCACCGATGCACCAGCAGATCAGCAGCCGATACCAGGGTGTCTAGCTCCTTTCTGGGTGAGATCCTCCCCAGGCTTAGAAAACGAATTTTGCCCATTGCGCAGGGCTCATTTTCAGGTGGTTTGAAGAGGTCGGTGTCTATCCCATGCCCGACCACCTCGCACTTTGCCGGCCCCAATGGGAAGCTATCCTTCGAAACGGTAACGAAGCGATCCACACACAGGTTAGCCATTTTCAGCTTGATATCACCGCTATTGTGCGCGTACCACATGACGCTAGGGATTTTTAACAGAGCCCGGTAAGGCGCCACGAGCAGAGCATACCTGGGCACCATATGGGGGAAAAAGGCGTCGATCTGGTGTTGAAAGGCTAATCGACCTGCAACCGAGTGAAAGATCCGGAGTTGGCGCGCTTTGCCGTTGCCCAAGTCCTTGCCCAGGGAGTAGACAGACACATTGGGCGGTAGTTCTACAATCCCGGTGCGCAGGGCTATCACGTGTACCCTGTCTACCTTCCTGGCCAGGGCATCGATCCAGCCGTGAACGGCGCCCAGGTTATCATCTGATCGATCGACGACTTGGGTGATAAATAGTATTCTCATAACGAATTCGATTGATGGCTAATCAGCTATTGACCCCTGCATAGGTAAGTATAAAGTTGGGGACACCCCAAGCCCCGCCAGGCCTCAACGCTGTGCTCGCTCGCGTTGAGTGCCCTGGACCCGCCTTTAGCTGCCTATGCAGCGGTCAGTAATGCGACCTTCAACTGCTTCACGACGTAATCCAACTGTTCGCCGGCCATCTCTGGGAAGATTGGCAGGGATAAGATCGAATCCGCGGCCTGTTCGGTATTCGGGAAATCCCCCCGTTTGTAACCTAAGGATGCATAGGCCGGCTGGAGATGGAGCGGGATTGGATAGTGGATGCCTGCACCTATCCCGGCCTCCCGCAACCGCTTGAGCACTCGGTCACGCTCAGGAACACGGACGACATACTGGTGGTACACCGACATAGCCCACTCGGGCTCAAAAGGTGTCTCGACGATGCCCGCTAGCTTCTGATTGTAGGAAGCTGCAAGCTTTCTTCGTGCTCTGGTCCAGTCTTCCAGGTGGCGCAATTTCACCCGGAGGACCGCAGCTTG
>JBMNNU010000047.1:0-15620 GCA_050942695.1 Chloroflexota bacterium | reverse complement strand
CGGCTGATCCAGGCTGTGTTCGCCGGTATCCTGCATCCCTGGCTTAGTTGGAGGATCGGCCATCGCTTGTTCGGCCCTCAGGCAGGATTGATGGCAGCCCTGATCGCAGCTCTCTACCCATACTTCGTCTACTACGCCGGCGCGCTGATGACGGAGACCTTCTATATCCTGGCCATCCTGTTGAGCCTCGACATAGCGATCGGAATGGTTCAGCGCCGTGCGATGCTGCTCCGGCGTTGGGGATCAGGCTTCCGCGAGGTGTTACATGCGGCGAGTCCTTGGTTGCTGCTGGGACTGGCTCTGGGAACAACGGCGCTATTGCGTCAGGTAGTGCTGATCTTCGTGCCGGTGCTGTTTGTCTGGCTTCTATGGGCTGTGACGCGGAAGATGCCTGAGGCACTACCGTCTCTTCCCTATAAGATCCGTGATCGAATGCACTCCTGTCGATGGGCATTGGCCGGTTTGTGTGTCACATTGGTCGTGCTGCTCCTGTTGATTCTCCCCTGGACGGCGCGGAACTACCTGGCCTTCGGCCGCTTCGTGCTGCTGAACACCAACGCGGGGTACGCTTTCTTCTGGGCTAACCATCCTATCCATGGGACCAACTTCATACCGATCCTGGTTGGTGCAGACTACGATGATCTGATACCGCCGGAGCTACGGCAGTTGGACGAGGCAGCCCTGGACCAGGTGTTGCTTCGTGAGGGCGTGCGCTTTGTGGTTGACGATCCCGGGCGTTACGTTCTGCTGTCGCTCAGCCGGGTGAGAGACTACTTCCAGTTCTGGCCCTCCGGCGAATCGGGTCTTGCCAGCAACGTTGCCCGCTTGCTTTCATTTGGAATCTTGCTTCCCTTCGCACTGTACGGCCTATTCATCTCTGCCCGTCAGCGAGAGGGGAGAGATGTCATCTTACTGCTATGGCTGTTCGTTGCCGTCTACTCTTTGGTGCACATCCTATCGTGGGCTCTGGTGCGTTACCGGTTGCCCGTGGATGCCGTGTTGGTCCCCTTCGCCGCACTTGCCGTACAGGCGGTGTTGGAGCGGGGGCGAGTAAAGGTGTCGAGGGCGTAACCCCCCGTCATCAAATAAAGGAGCAAACAGATGGAATTGAGTCGCTATTGGACTGTGTTGTTGCGGTGGTGGTGGCTAATTCTCGTATCGACAGGGGTGGCAGGTGGCGCTAGCTATTTCAGCAGCTACCAGCAACCGGAGGTCTACCAGGCGACAACCACCCTGATGGTCGGACAGTTCCTGAGTAGCACCAACCCCCAGGCGGGGGACTTCACCATAAGCCAGCAGTTGGCCCAGTACTACGCCCAGCAGGTGCGGCGCCAAACCATCCTCCAGGCCGCAGCCGACTCCTTGGGTCCCGGCTATTCTTGGGGGAGCCTTGCGGGGCAGGTGAACGCCGTGGCGCCAGCGGGGAGCCATCAGATCCATATCAGTGCCATAGATCCAGACCCCATGAGGGCTAAAAAGATAGCTGACGAGTTGGCCAGGCAATTGATTCTCAGCAGCCCCACCCCCTCCGAGCAGGAGGAGGATGCCCAGCGGCAGTTCGTTAACAGCCAGCTTGCCGCTCTCCAGCGCCAGATAGAGAAGGCTCAGGGAGAGATGGATGAGCTGGATGCGCAGTTGATACAGGAGAACAGCGCCCTCCAGATCCAGGACCTTCAAAGACAGATCTCGGCCCTCGAGACCAAGATCACTACCTGGCAGGGGCTGCACGAGGACTATCTCGGCTGGCTGCAAGGCAGCCGCACCAACTATCTTAGCATCACTGAACCCGCCTTCCTCCCTACAAGCCCGGTTAACTCCACGCCATTCAATTCTCTCCTGGCTGCGGCGATGGGCTTCATACTGGCTGTTGGGGCGGCCTTTCTGCTGGAGTACCTCGACGACAGGCTTCGCACCCCCGAGAGCGTGAAACAGATGCTTGGTTTGCCGACTCTTGGCGTTATCCCTAACGTGGGCAAGCTAAAGAGCTTAAATGGCAATCTTTTTAGCCTGAGGGATGAGTCTCCTCAGGCTTGGGAGTCCTGTCGCCTGATCAGCACAAAACTGCAATTAGCTTTACGAGATTCAGGGACGTTAGCTTTCCTGGTAACCAGCCCGGAGCCGAGCGAAATCAGATCGTCCGTAGCTGCTAAATTGGCGCTGAGTTTTGCCCTGGCAGGTCGGCAAACGATCCTGGTTGATGCCGATATTAACCATCCATCTGTCCACTCTATCTTTGAAGTGCCCAACGAGTTTGGCCTGGCGACGCTACTTAAGGGGGCCTCTCGCCAGCCTTTAGGACAGGAAGAGGAACAGGAAGAGGAACAGCGAGAGGGCGTTAAACCTAAAATGGGCTTGAGACAGGGTAATTTCAGGAGAAGGATCAAGGGCATCATGGTGCCAACTGAGATCCCAGGGCTAAGCGTCATCACGAGCGGACCTTCACTGGACAATGCTAGAGATCTCCTCGGATCGATGAGTATGGATAAACTGCTGAAAACTATGAAAGCGATGTTCGATGTGGTAATCCTGCTTTGCCCGCCGGTGCTGACGAACTCAGATACAACAGTACTGGCTGCCAAGGGGGTAGGAGTAGTGTTGGTATTAGAAGTAGGTAGCACTCGCAGGAAGGCAGTACGTTTAGCTAAGCAGATACTCGGGCAAGTGAATATTCTCGGCGTGGTGCTGAATCACGCCCCCAAGAAAAATACCATTGTCTCTAGGTATAGCCGTAAATATGGCAGAGAGAAGAGCTCGTACCTGCCAGAAGAAGATACTGCTTGTACCCAATCGAAGGTGCTAGCCACTGGCTCTTCAGCGGCGATTTCTAGTGAGTAATAAGACCACATCTGCGAGTTGATGAATGATTTTTTTAACAAGGTGTTTGTCGGCAGCATACCCGATCAACAGTTGGATCTCCTGCAACCTCAGATGGGTCGCGTTGGTGTGCCTTCTGCTAGGGATGACTGCGCTGCAACTCCTGTCACTCTTGCGCACCCCCGCACCGTTTGTGGACGAGGCATGGTATGCTTGCCGCGCTTGGGCATTGCTGCAAACAGGTCGAGCCTTCGGATCTCTCGATGGAGGGGTTTTCGATAGGTTTGATGGCTACTGGACCTATTTCCCTCTGCTAGGGACATACATTCACGCTCTGGCAATCCAAGCTTTTGGCTTGAGTCTATTTTCTGTGCGTCTTGTATCTCTTGTCTTTGGCTCATTGCTCCTGGTAGCGGTCTTTGTAGTGGGGAATTACATCCAGGGCAGCCGTGTCGCTCTCCTTGCAGTAGGTTTGGTAGGACTCTCGCGGGCTTTCATCTACTCATCGCACTTGGCTCGTCAGGATATCATGGTTGCCACTCTAGGGTTTTGTGCAATCGCTCTCTACCTCTCTGACCGACGCTCTACTTTGTTTTTCAGGAGCTTGCTTGCAGGCCTACTTGTCGGATTCGCGTTTGAGATACACCCCAATGGAGCCGTCTATGGACTAGCGTTGCTGACTTTCACCCTGTTTGATTACGGTCGCTCACTGTTTCGAGCGAAGAGACTGTGGATGTTAGTGACCGGAATGGTCATAGGCCTCTGCTTTTTTGCGGCACTCCATGTCGTTCCTTACCCAGAGACCTATGCAGCGATTACTAGAATCGGATCAGGTCCCACCCACACTCCCCCTATCCTCACGTTAAATCCTATTATTCTTGGGCAATCTATAGTCGATACAGGAGTCCTTTTCGGTCGGTTGAGGCTTCTTTTATTGGGTGGATCGGTCCTGTTCCTGTTGACTAAGAGATCGGAATCCGGAGATAGACTTCTATTTTTGTTTGGGACATTGATGCTGGCGTTTATCGTACTGGTGCGAAACAAGGCTGATTACTACGAAATCATCGTATCACCGGCAGTTGATCTGCTTATCGCTGCATCCATGGTGGGATTGTTCAAATATTGCTGGCGAAAATCCTTCAGGATGCGGCTGTTGACGCTAATTGCGTTGATCGCGGTAGTCGGCTCTACAGCTCGCAACTTGACTCCCATGCTCAACAACCCAATGGATGATTACGAGAGGACGTTATCTATTCTGGCTAAAGCTGTCCCCCCCGGGGCTTCGGTGATGGGGCCTCAGACATACTGGTTCGGCTTGTCTGACCGGCGCTACATTTCTTGGGAGGGATTGGTCTATTACCATCGCTATTCCCCTGAGAGCGCGTTAAGTGATGCCTTTAAGGAACTGCATCCCGAGTTCCTAATCATCGATCAGCACATGGATATGTTCATCGTGGATGATGTGGATATCGCAACGGAGCGGCTTCCCAGTTTCTGGTCAAAGAATTACATGAGATCAGTTGCAATATCGAAGACAGAATTGGAGCGTCTTCTCACCGCCCGGGCTCGTGTTGTTTCTGAGGTCTCCACGAAGTCCATGTCTGTGCGCGTCTATGAAATGGATTCAATACCTGAGTAACTGCGATAGACGATCATCTGTGCCTCGTCAACGATGGTTCCAATTCTTTCTGATGTCTCCTCGGATGGTCGTCCCGAGGCGGGATCTTTTCAAAATGAAGATGGGCTATCTGAATGCAGAGTAGCTATAGAATTGCCTTCCGGATGAAGGCCAGCACAGGGTGGTTGGGCAGCCTCGCGAATTCGGTGCCATTAATGACCCTGGTGTTGGTGTGTGCATATCTAATTCTTGCTGCTATTCTACCCCCCGGGGGACTTTACTTGGGAGACCAGGGGGTGAAACTGGCCCAGATCGAAGCACTAGCTAGTGGCGATGGCCTGGTCGTTGGCACTGTTGACGAACCTCTTAGTGTGTTCCGACGGGCTTTCAACGGATCCTTTTACCACGAAATCGATGGGAAGTATCATGGCACCTTCTCTTCTGCCTACTCGTTGCTTGTGCTGCCTTTCTATCGTATGTTTGGCTTGTGGGGTGTTGTACTCCCTTCTGTCGTCGGCGCTGGCCTGGCTGCATATAGCTGCGCTCGATTGGGCAGGCTCTTAGGCATTCGGCGCACCTCTGCTCTTGTACTTGTTGCAGGGCTCGCCACCCCAATTGCCTTCTATGCGCTGGTTTTCTGGGAGCATGCGCTCAGTGCTGGCCTGATAGCGAGCGCTACCTGCTTCGCTATCCGGAAGCAAGGGGTGAGGGCAGGCATTCTTTCAGGGTTATCCGTCTGGTTACGTCCTGAATCCTATCTATATGCGCCGGTGGTGGTTGCAGCTTCCATTGTAGGTTTCGGCTGGCGCGGTGGATTCCGATTCGCTTTGCGATATGGACTCGGGTTTGTGCTGGGCTGTACCCCTTGGTGGGTATTCAACGCTCTGACCACCAAAACCCCGCTCGGGCTGAGTGCTGGTAAAGAGCCAAACACCTACATGGAACTATCGATGCGTTTGGAAGTATTCCAACAATACTTCCTACCCCTTGGCCAGAAGAAATGGCTTCTAATGCTAGCTATCGTTCTGCTGGCTGCCATTGTTCTCAGGATGGCGCGCCGTCCGTTGTCGCCCTGTCTGTGGCTGTTTTGGATTGGGGTAGTTGGCCTGGGGCTAATCCATCTCATGCAAGGCCAGGTTGGCTACAGCGTGACCGATGTCTTTCCCTTCGGGTTTGCATCGGTCGCAGTGCTGCTGTTAGCGAGGACCGACGAACGTCTTAGGTTCCTCTGGGCACTCTTCATTGGATACCTCTTAATGTTGATGTTGTCGACGCTCAGCCTGCCCAATGTGCTCCCTGGAGGGGGATGGGGACTGCGCTACGCTCTCGCACTCTACCCGCTGTTAGTAGTGCTTTCCTGGTTCTCCTTCGAGGCGGCTCGTGGTTGGGTTGTGCGATCATGCATGATCGCACTCCTGGCCTTCAGTCTCATTCTTCAGACTATTGGTGTCGGTGACCTCTACCGTTCAACTAGCCAATGGGAAAGACTCAATGATGAGTTGCTAGCATTGCGGCCACCAATCGTCTCAACGGCCATTTGGTGGTTACCACAGGTGGCTGCACCTACTCTTCGACAGATCCAATGGTACGGCGTGACCGATGAAAACGACTTCGACCTACTTTCAAACGAGACAGACGACTTCTGGTGGGTTTGGACGAATGAGCCTGCTGCAGAGAGCGGTGGGCATGCAGTCCAGAACCTAGCAGCGTTACCAGGTGACAGTTTCTCGGTTGTCGGTGTTCAGAAGCTATCCACGAGAGGTCTCGAGGCAGTGCGCTACAAGGTTGTCCGGCATGATACCCTCCCCGTGCCATGATGCTGTGAAGTGCGGCGGATTGCCTCCTTGCCGGATAGAGGTATACCGCCACAAGAATGGGTGAGCCTGTGTGTGCCCGACAGGGATTTGCGAAGCATTCGTGTTGTGAGGCGCAGGATACTGGGGATCGCATCCTTGTCTCGATAGTGACCCCAGCCTACAACGAGGCTGACAATCTGCCGCCACTCTACAAACGGCTATGCTCCGTAACTGAATCCTTAAATCTGGATTGGGAGTGGGTGGTCGTGGACGACCACTCGACCGACGACACCTTCAAGGTTCTGACAAACATAGCCCAGGCTGATGCGAGGGTCCGCGGGATCAGACTATCACGCAACTCGGGCTCTCACATAGCTATCACATGTGGATTGCAGCACTCTCGTGGGGATTGCGGAATCATCATGGCTGCAGACATGCAAGATCCGCCAGAAACCCTGCCTTTACTGCTTGCTGAATGGAATGAAGGGGCTCAAGTTGTATGGGCGGTACGCAATAGCCGTGACGGGGAGAGAGCTACCACTCTACTCCTTGCTAGGCTCTACTATTACCTTATGCGCAGATTTGTGGGAATTGGAGATATGCCCTCAACTGGAGCCGATTTTCTACTTGTTGACCGCCGTGTGATGGATGCGCTCAGCCAGTTCGGTGAGAGCAATGTCAGCCTTCTAGCGCTGATTACCTGGATGGGATTCCGTCAGGCAGTTGTAGGGTACGGCAAACAGGCTAGACGCCATGGCCGCTCTGGTTGGACCCTGGAGAAGAAACTAAAGCTGGCATTGGACTCGATAACGTCCTTCAGCTACTTCCCGATCCGATTGATGTCGTACATCGGGTTCGTTGTTGCATTGTTCGGCTTTCTGTATGCGGGATTAGTGATCCTGAATGCATTGTCGGGAAACCCAACACAGGGGTGGTCATCATTGATGGTTGCGGTGCTGCTGTTGGGTGGGGTTCAGATGATGATGATGGGTGTTTTAGGTGAGTACTTGTGGCGGGCATTAGACGAGACCAGGCGCCGCCCGCGATACCTTATCGAAAGCGATACCAACTATCTGGATTATCAGTGAGCAGCAGAGCGGCAAATCCTGAGTGTTCGCAGCTCGGTGGGAGGTGTGATGATGATAGCTGATGACGTGAAACTGGGCTACGGGGTGGTGATACATCATCCTCAGTTGGTCAACCTGTATGGTTGTGACATTGGTTCAGGCACCAAGATCGGATCCTTTGTCGAGATCCAGAAGGGTGTGCAGATAGGCTGCAACTGCAAGATCTCGTCTCACAGTTTCATATGCTCAGGAGTCACCATAGATGATGGCGTGTTTATCGGTCATGGTGTGATCTTCATTAACGACATCTATCCGAGGGCTGTCAACCGGGATGGATCGCTTCAGACCGAGTCTGATTGGGAGATGGTGACCACACTAGTTGAGAAGGGAGCATCCATCGGGAGCAATGCTACGATAATGGGGAACGTTACCGTAGGAGCCTTTGCGATGGTAGGGGCAGGGGCTGTGGTGACTCATGATGTCCCTCCTTTTGGGATTGCTGTGGGAGTCCCGGCTCGGATCGTCGGTGATGTTCGAAAGCGGGAAAAGGCTAGGCAGCCATTTCAAGTCTCCTAGTATCAAGTGTGGCAGCATCGTTTGAGGCTGCTTTGCGAGTGACTCGATGCTCAGGAGGTGAGTATATGATTGGCATCGGTGTAATCGGTTATGGCTATTGGGGGCCGAACCTAGTTCGAAATTTCGTCGAAGCGCCTGATAGTCGAGTTATTGCGGTGGCAGACTTGCAATTGGACCGTCTCGCTCAGCTACAGTTGCGTCACCCAAAGATCAAGACTTCTTCTGATTACCGGGAACTGCTGTCTGATCCCAGCATCGATGCGGTAGCTATCGCTACACCAGTCTCCACGCATTTCGATCTGGCGCTGAAGGCGCTGCAGGCTGGTAAACATGTGCTGGTGGAGAAGCCCATCACGGAGACATCGGATCAGGCAGTTCGCCTGATTGAGGAGGCTTCAAAACGCAACCTGGTGCTAATGGTGGACCATACCTTTGTGTACACAGGCGCTGTTCGGAAGATGAAGGAGCTAATCGAGACGGGGCGTATCGGCGATATCTACTACTATGACTCGGTTCGGGTCAATCTTGGTCTGTTTCAGAGCGATGTGAACGTGATATGGGATCTGGCAGTGCATGACCTATCGATAATGGATTATTTACTGCCTGTCAAACCTTGCGGCGTCTCTGCAACTGGAATGAGTCACATCTTCGGAGAGCCGGAGAATATAGCCTATCTGACAGTCTTCTTCAACAGCCCTCTGATTGCCCATATCCATGTCAATTGGCTGGCGCCCGTCAAGATTCGCCGAACCCTGATCGGTGGAAGCAGCAAAATGATTCTCTACGATGATCTTGAGCCGAGCGAGAAAATCAAGGTTTATGATAAGGGCATCACCGTCAATGGATACAATCGCGCTGAGAAGACTTATCAGATGCTAATCGGATATCGTACAGGCGATGTCTGGTCGCCTCATCTGGATGTGACCGAGGCTTTGCAAACCGAGGTGATACATTTCCTCAGATGCATTGGCGGAGGAGAAAGCCCGCTCGCGGATGCAGAATCTGGACTGCGTGTTGTCCAGATCCTCGAAGTTGCTACTCGCTCAATGGCTGACCGAGGCCGTCCGATGAGCCTCACGGTTCACAAGTCCCCCCAATTGGCTGTCGCCTAGACACACCGCGACTACACCCTATCGCGGCATAGTACCTCAAAGCACATCATCCATCAGTCGAGGTGTATATGGAAAATCATGGGATTCCTGGGAATGCGTTCAATGCGCATGCATGGATTATCAACAACCCCCAAATCGGAGAAGGGTGTTGGATAGGGGCTTTCACGGTAATTGATGGTATCGGCGGGCTGATTATCGGCCGAGGATGCGATATCAGTTGTGGGGTCCATATAATCACGCATTCCACAGTCCGTAGGTGTGTAACTGAGCGGAAATACAACAAGATTGACAAATCTCCGGTGGAGATAGGGGATTACACTTTCATCGGCGAGAACGCGACGATATTGAGAGGTGTCAAGATAGGGCACCATTCGGTGATTGCTGCTGGAACAGTAGTTCTTGAGAATACCGAGATTCCGCCATATTCATTGGTTGCCGGTGTTCCTGGGAAAGTTGTTCGTGATATCCGACAGGAGATCGAATTATGGTGTGCGGGGGGTGCGGGTGATGCCATTGCTGAGTGACAGGCATGTTCTCGTAATTGGTGGGGCGGGGTTCATCGGTTCCGCAATCGTCGACCAGCTCATAACCAGAGGAGCCCGCAGGATCACTGTCTATGACAACTTCTGCCGAGGGAGGCGCGAGAACCTTGCCGAAGGCATTTCCACCAATCGCGTACACATTATTGAGGGTGATATTCGTGACGCGAAGTCTCTAGTGAAGGCGATGGACGGTGTGGATGTCGTCTTCCACCAGGCTGCGCTACGGATCACGCAATGCGCTGAGAATCCTCGCCTCGCGCTGGAGGTCTTGGTGGATGGTACATTTAATGTTCTGGAAGCAGCGGTGAAGGCGGGTGTGAAGAAGGTTGTAGCAGCTTCCTCAGCGTCGGTGTATGGCCAGGCGGATCAAATCCCTACCACTGAGACCTCACACCCATACAACAACAGGACACTCTATGGTGCTGGGAAATTGTTTAACGAGGGGTTGTTGCGCTGTTTCCATGACATGTACGGCCTTGACTACGTTGGTCTACGGTATTTCAACGTCTATGGCCCCCGCATGGATGTCTACGGTGCCTATACAGAAGTGTTGATCCGCTGGATGGAGCGAATAGCCAACGGTCAACCTCCGCTGATTCTGGGAGATGGCCAGCAAACAATGGACTTCGTATTTGTTGAGGACGTCGCTCGTGCCAACCTTCTGGCTGCTGAGTCCAACGCAACCGACGAGGTTTTCAACGTGGCTAGCGGTACCGAGACCAGCCTGAGACAACTGGCAGAAATGCTGGCCCGAGTAATGGGATCTGACTTGCAGCCTGTATATGGGCCCGAGCGAAAAGTCAATCCGGTTCGGCGTAGGCTAGCCAGCGTTGAAAAGGCTAAGGAGTTACTAGGTTTTAGTGCAAGGATATCTTTGGAGGAAGGTTTGCATCGTTTGGTCGACTGGTGGCATGAGGAGAGAGGTGATGTAGGGGAAGATATGAGACTCGTATCCACAATCCAAGCGAGTCAGGAGCATATCTCTTATTAACCCCTGCACAGACAAGTAAATTTATTGGGGGCACCCCAAGCCCCGCCAGGCGCTGCGCCCTGGACCCGCATTTAGATACCTATGCAGCGGCCAGTAATGGCGAGCAGCGGCATTATACGCAGGTAGATTGTTTGCTAAGGGTTCTCTGGAAGGCAAGCCTGATCGTGTTAATGGCAATTGAGAGCTGCTTATTTGGAGGGTGCCATGCCTGTAACCACGTGCTTCATCCCCATTACGCGGCCATGGATGGATGAACGGGAGGCAGAAGCTGCTAAACGCGCCATCCTCTCGGGTTGGGTTACTCAAGGCCCAGAGGTGGCGGCTTTCGAGAGCGAGTTCGCTACCTATGTGGGATCGCAATATGCCTGCGCTGTCTCCAACGGCACCGTAGCCTTGCACTTGGCTTTGCGGGCAGCCGGTGTTGGGCCGGGAGACGAGGTGATTACTGTAAGCCACTCTTTCATCGCTACGGCGAATGCTATCCGGTACTGTGGCGCAATTCCCGTCTTTGTGGACATCCAACCGGATACGTTCAATATGGACCCCCTGCGGCTTGAAAAGGCAATCACTGGCCGGACCAAAGCAGTTCTCTGTGTACATCAAATGGGCTTGCCCTGTGATCTGGAGGCCATAGTTGGGATTGCCCATCGACGTGGGTTGCCAGTGGTTGAGGACGCCGCGTGCGCTGTGGGTAGCGAAGTCCTGTGGAACCGGGCATGGGAGAAGATCGGAAAGCCGCACGGTGATATCGCCTGCTTCTCTTTTCACCCCCGAAAACTGATCACCACAGGTGATGGGGGAATGCTAACCACGTCGAACCGCGAGTGGGACACCAAGTTTCGCCTATGGCGACAACACGGTATGAGCGTATCCGATACGACACGGCACAATTCAAAGGAGATCATTTTCGAGTCCTATGGCGAACTAGGGTACAACTACCGTATGACCGATGTGCAAGCCGCTATTGGCAGAGAGCAGTTAAAGCGTTTGCCTGAGGTCTTGGCTCGTCGACGGGAACAGGCGGAACGGTACCGAAGGCTTCTATCTGATATCCCCGGACTAAAGTTGCCTTCTGAGCCGAATTGGGCGCGCACGAATTGGCAAAGTTATTGTGTACGGCTACCCGAGGGCTGCGATCAGCGCCAGGTGATGCAAATGATGTTGCAGGTGGGTGTGGCGACTCGTCGAGGCATTATGTGTATCCATCGAGAGCCTGCCTATGATGATCAGCCGTGGTTCTGCAATGAGGTGACCTGTGGTAGACGGAATATTAAAGGAAGCTGCGATCATCTCAGAGAGAGTGAGCGTGCGCAGGATAATGCCATTCTGATACCACTCTTCCACCAAATGACCGTGCACGAGCAAGACAGAGTTGTCTCTGCATTGTATGAAGCATGCTTCGCTGGGCAATCGCGTTAATCCCATTCGGCTTAGGAAGATAAGCGCCCTGGAATCAGACAATCGGGGGCATATCGCAGCATGCTCGTTAACGACTCACCCGCCATCGGAAGGCGAGGGTCCTCGCGGACCGCGCTCTCTCCATATTAGCGTAGGGGAGGGGTTATCCCCTTCTGTCGATGCAGGGAAGGGCTTAATCCCTTTCCCTACAACGCTGAGAGGCCAACATGTTCTCGAGAGATGTCTTAAACATCGACTGCGCCCAGACAATTGAAGTTATCGTGGCCTCCATCCGCCGGATCGTACTCGATGATCTGCAGAGACAGGGTGCCGTCGTGGGGCTGTCCGGAGGGGTGGACAGCTCCGTGGTAGCCACTCTATGTGCCAGGGCGTTGGGGCGAGAGCGAGTGCTTGGCCTTCTCATGCCCGAGCACGAATCATCCGAGGATAGCATCAGGCTCGGGAGATTGTTGGTGGAGCAGTTGGGCATAAGGTCCAAGCTGGTCAATTTAGGCCCGGTGCTGGAGGTGATGGGTTGCTATCGATACCGTGACGAGGCGATCCGTCGTGTCTTTCCAGACTTCGGCGTTGGCTGGAAGTGCAAGCTGGTTCTGCCGCCGGTGGCCGAGGGGGTTAGGTTCAACGTCTTCAGTATCGTGGTAGAGTCATCCGGCGGCGGGGTTGCCTCGGCTCGCCTTCCTCTCGATGCCTATCTCCAGGTAGTAGCAGCCTCCAACATGAAGGAGCGCATCCGGAAGCTAACTGAGTACTTCCATGCCGAGATGCTGGGCTATGCCGTGGCCGGCACGCTGAACCGGCTGGAGTACGACCAGGGATCATTTGCCAAATACGGGAACTTCTTAGCGGACTTTCAACCGATCGTCCATCTCTATATGTCCCAGGTCCGTGCCCTAGCAGTAGGGTTGGGTGTGCCCGAGGAGATCCGCCAGTTGTCGCCAGCTATGGGCGCCTATTCCACACCTGAAACTCCAGAGGAGTCCTACTTCACTGTCCCTTACGACAAGATGGATCTCTGCCTGTGGGCTTACAACCATGGCGTGCCTGCTGAAGATGTGGCCCCCTTGATTGATCTTACTCCGGCGCAGGTAGCTCGGGTCTATCGGGACATCGAATCGAAGCGGCAAGCGAAGCGCTTCCTCCACATTCCCCCTATCATGATGGAGCCGGTCTGTGAAGTGCCACTGGGAGAGGGGAGCAGAGGCGAGGGGTGCCCTGCGGGAGCGTGAGCCTCTGGAGAACGAGCATCACAATCCGATCAACGGCGACTCGCTGCAGCAGACCACCGGAGGGTTGATGGTGTGGCGGAACGCGGACAACTGGACGGCCTTCACGAACGGCCGCCGTACCTGGGTAAACGATCCCTTCGGGGCGCAGGAGCGGGCAAACAGCGACCGCTTCCCCTGGGAAGCGCCTTAGAGTAGAAATGCGATGAAGATCCTCCTCCTAACACAGGTCGTCCCCTACCCACCCGACAGCGGCCCCAAGATCAAAACCTATAACGTGCTGAGGTATCTCGCCAGGCGCCACCAGGTGCACCTGGTTTCATTCGTGCGCTCGGCGGCCGAGGATGCCAACGCCCGAGCGCTAAGCCATCTGTGCAGCGGTATTACCACGCTCCCTCTACGTCGCTCCCGGCTTCGAGATGGCGCTTTCCTGCTCCGAAGTTTGGTAACTCGCCGACCCTTCCTGATCGAGCGGGACGACTCGGCTGCGATGCGATCGGCTATCGATGAGCTGCTCCTACGCGAGCGATTCGACGCAGTCCACGCCGACCAGCTCTCCATGGCTCAATTCGCGGTGGATCTAAAGCTGCCTCTCCGGGTCCTGGACGACCACAACGCCGTCTGGTCCATAGTCCAACGAGCCGCGATGCACGAAGGATGGGGAATACGTCGTATCCTCGCTGAGTTGGAGTGGAGGAAGCTGCGGCGCTACGAGGTGAGTATGTGCCAGCAATTCGATCTCGTTTCCTTCGTTAGCACCGAGGACTACCTGGCGATGATCGAGGCTGGGCGAGCCCTTTTCCCAGCGAAGGTGATCCCGATAGCAGTGGACACCCTAGAGACGGCCTTCGTGCCGCGAACGGAGAATGCCAATCAGATACTCAGCGTTGCTACCATGTTCTACCCGCCGAACGTGGAGGGGGTGCACTGGTTTGCCACCCAGGTTTTCCCCTTGATTAGAAGAGAGATCAATGATGTGCAGTTTCAGGTCGTCGGCAGTCGGCCACCCAAGAAAATCACCCGGTTAGCTGAGAGCGGAAGCGGGATAGTGGTAACTGGCTACGTCCCCGACCTGTCGCTGCTACTACAGCGCGCAGCAGTGCTGGTGGTACCCCTCCGGTCCGGCAGCGGCATGAGGGTCAAGATCCTCGAGTCCTTCGCAAGAGGGATCCCCGTGGTGTCGACCTCAATCGGAGTCGAGGGTATACAGGCGGAAGCGGGCGAGCACCTGTTGGTCGCAGACGATCCAAAGGGGTTTTCACAAGCAGTGATTCGAGTGCTGAGGGATCGAGCAGAAGCGGCTCGACTAGCGCGATCCGGCCGGCAGTTGGTTGAGCGGTCCTACGACTGGCACGAAGCGCTATCAGGGCTCGATGAAATCTACCAGACCCAGGGCGAGCGAGCTTCTCTCGACATCTCCCCGGAGGCCGTTAGCGGCACTGGGAGGGTGTGATGGATGATTTCCACCACCGTATTCCTCCCTGGGCGATCACCTTAACGCTCCACAACTGGCCCATCATGCTGTACTCAGTCTTTGGTGTCTGGGCTGCTATACGCGCCTACCTCCAGCCCAACCGGCCTGCGCTACTGCTGCTCTACGGGTTCTTAACCCTGGCCTTCGCCTTCGAGTACCAGAAGCATGGCCTGGAGCCCGTGCGGGGCACCCTGGACTACGTCTTCGCCCGCCTGCCCGATTGGCGGAACGCAGGTTATCTGATCTTGCTTGATATTTTGCCTATTGCGTTGCACCTTCTCGGCTTTGCATTTCTGGCGCTCTCCTGGCTGCAATCTCAACCTCGATGCCATAGCGGCAAGATGATCGTTCCCAAGCGATAGCAAGGTTTGCCTGTTGAGAATCCTATTCGCCTTACCCTACGTCCCTTCCCTGATCAGGGTGCGGCCCTATAACTTCATCAGGGAGCTCGCCTGCAAGCACGAGATCACAGTGCTGGCGACCGATTCTAGCCGGGGCCAGGCCGATGCCAGCCGCTTACAAGGCCATTGCCGCGATGTCCGTGTGGTGCCCCTGCGGCTGCATCAGGCCTTGCGAAGCTGTGCGATCAAGGCGCTCCGGGGCGAGCCGCTTCAGGCGGCCTTCTGCCGGTCGCCTCAGCTAGAGCACACCCTGGCGGAACTATTGAACGCCGAGCGATTCGACCTGGTCCACATCGAACATCTGAGGGCCGCTCACCTTGTAGCCCTGGTGCCGGCTGCTATTCCAAAGGTGTACGATGCCGTGGACTGCATATCGTTGCTGCTCGAGCGCACTTTAGCCTCTAGCCATAGTTGGCGCCAGCGGCTTCTTGCCGCCCTTGAGCTGCAGCGATGTCGAGCCTACGAATCCCTAATCCTGAATCGCTTCGACCAGGTGGCCGTGACCTCACCTGAGGACCAAAGGGCATTAAGCGCTCTGGCCCCTCAGTCCAGGGTGGCAGTGATCCCTAACGGAGTTGATCTGGACT
>JBMNNU010000409.1:0-2720 GCA_050942695.1 Chloroflexota bacterium | reverse complement strand
TCGGCAATACCGACACCTTAGATTCTAGCCTAGTCAGCCCTAGGTGTCAAGGCAAGCTGAGCCGCTGAGAGCTAGGCCGCGGTAGGAAGACTAAGACCGCATGGTCATCGAAAGCCTGCGTGTTAACAGCTAATATTCGGCATCCTTGCATTCTTCCTGTAGCCTTAGCCTCTCTAAAGACAAAAAAAGACCCTGAGTAAGCCTCAGAGCGTTATTCCTGGTGGGCGAAACAGGGCTCGAACCTGTGACCTCCCGGGTGTAAACCGGACGCTCTGACCAACTGAGCTATTCGCCCAAAATCAAAACCTTCGCCTTAGGCGAAGATCTTCCAAATTCCGGTAGTGCCCCCGACTGGACTCGAACCAGCACGTCCTCTCGGACACAGGCCCTCAACCTGCCGCGTATACCTATTCCGCCACGGGGGCGCGTTTGCACTATTAAGAATTATACCACCCCAGCCGCGGGTGTCAACCTGAAAGGAGCCCGTTCCTGCTGCCCCATATACGCACCTGGTAGGCTTTCATCGCCATGGATCCCAGGCCGAACATCACCACAGAAAGCAGTATCAAAACCCTGGAAACACCTAGAAGGTCCGCGAGCCCTCCGATGAATACCAGGGGCAGAATGGAGGCCGTGTTTCCAAGCATGATCTGCACAGCAAATATCCGCCCTCGACTCGCAATGGGCGCCTGCTCCTGGAGGATAGTCTGGGAACAGATTATCACCATGGAGAGGGAGAACCCCATAACTCCCGCTATCAACATGACCATCGAAACCAAACTGACGATCGTCGGCAATTGCTCCGGGCTCACCATCCAGGAAATGATCTGGAAGATCAGCCCCCAAACAGGGGTCACTACGGCCAGCAACAACAGTCCAACAGCTACCCCCAGCATCCCAACAACGATCAGCAACTCCTTTGGCAGCCAGCGTGTAACCCTTCCGATTATCAACGCTCCGAGGGTCATTCCAACCCCTGCAGGGGCTAGGACGTAAACTGTATCGTCGGCCCTTATCCCCACGATGGCCACCATGTAGCGTGGAGCCAGCATGGCCGTTACGAGGCTGAGAGTGGCGCCGCTTGTGAGCACTACCATAGCCATCGTAGCCATTCTGTCGGAGACGATGAAGTCCCATGTCTCCCTGAGGTCGAGCATGAAGCGGCGAAGCGCTTTGCGGCTGTTCGTTTCCTCACGCTGCTCAGGACTCACTTTTCCAGCCGGCAAGGGTAGAACCATGAAGCCGCACAGCGCGAACAATACAGCGATAGCCACGAAAAGCGCATCAGCTCCAAAGAGCTTGATGGCAATCGGCGCAATCAGCACGATTCCTGCCAGTTGAGAAGCCGTGAAGGTCAGGTTGAACAGGGAGTTGGCGGTAATCAACCTCTTCCTGCCCACCAGAACAGGGATCATCGCGGCTTCGGCAGGCAAAAAGAACTGGCTGATAATGGAGAATACCAGAGTGACCCCGTATATCATCCACACCGACTGGTGGAAGAATATATATCCTAGCACGGCGATAGCCCGCAGCCAGTTCGTCAAAACCAGTACGAAGCGCTTATCGACGCGGTCCACCATCACGCCAGCGGGGACCGTGAACAACACGGATGGCAGAATGTAGGATACTATGGCGATGCCGATCTGGGTGCTCGAGTGGGTGGCATTTTCGATCAACACCATCAGCGCGAACCAGATTGCGTTTTGCGCTGTCTGGGATATCGCCTGGGCCGACCAGAGCAGCATGAAAGGCCGGTTTTTCCAGATCGAGCTATCGGGCAGCTTCTCCTGGCTTAAAAGCTGTTCGCTCAAACCAGTTTCCGAACCGGGAAGTGCTGCAGTTCCGGCCGCACTGGTCCCCTGGAGATGAACTGTTTGATCCGTCTCTCCAACGTAGCCCGGTCCAGCAATACCCTATGGTTACATTTCATGCAGCGAAGTCCGATGTCGGCACCAAGACGGACGATTTCCCAATCGGTACCCCCGCAAGGATGCGGCTTTCGCAGCCTCACAACATCGCCCAGCCTGATCTCCATAACCATGGCAGTTTACCCTTTGGTAGGTCTGTACAGGTTGATCTCGTCGCGCAGGGCTGCCGCAGCTTTTCGGGCAGCGTCCTGCCAATCTGATCCCAGGGATGCCTGGATTATCTGTCGCGAAGAGTTTACCACGGCTAGCTCACCGATGCTGTCTGTTCCATTTTGGATCGTCGACTGCAAATCCCCAGCCTGGGCTCCTACTCCGGGGATAAGAAGCGGCAACTCCGGCGCCAACTGCCTCACTGCGGCTAACTGCTTGGGATAGGTTGCTCCCACTACCAGCCCCACATTACCATAGCTGTTCCAAGCCCTGGAGCGCAAAGCCACTACCTGGTACAGCGGCAGGTTCCCTTCGGCGGTCTGGCAGAGCAGATCCTGAAAATCACCTGAGCCGGGATTGGAGGTCTTACAGAGTAGGAAAACCCCACGATCTCGGTAGGCTAGGAACGGCTCAACCGCGTCGCGGCCTAGGTATGGGTTTACCGTGGCCGCATCAAATCCGAAGCCTTCGAAGAGCGAGCGCGCGTAAGCCTTCGCGGTGTGGCCGATGTCCCCACGTTTCGCGTCGCCGATGACCACGACGTCGGGAGGCATCGCCTTAAGCGTCCTGTACAGGGCTTCTAACCCTTCTAACCCAAGAGCCTCGTAAAAGGCCAGGTTGGGTTTATAGGCGCACACGAGG
>JBMNNU010000045.1:0-15713 GCA_050942695.1 Chloroflexota bacterium | reverse complement strand
ATCCTTGGCCGAAGCGTAGATGATATCGTCGGCCGGTAGTCCAACCACCTGCTCGATCTGCCTAGCAACCCCCTCCGGATCGGCGCTCGGCAGGTCTATCTTGTTGATCACAGGCACGATGGTGAGGTCGTGCTCGATAGCCAAATATACGTTGGCCAGGGTCTGAGCTTCGACACCCTGAGCAGCGTCCACCACCAGAATGGCACCTTCGCACGCCGCAAGGCTGCGAGAGACCTCGTAGGTGAAGTCCACGTGGCCGGGCGTGTCGATCAGGTTTAGCTGGTACTCACCGCCCTTGCGGTCGGTGTAGCTCATCCGCACAGCTTGGGCTTTGATGGTGATCCCCTTCTCGCGCTCCAGGTCCATGGAGTCCAACACCTGCTCGGTCATCTGCCGAGCGTCGATGGTGCCGGTGCGCTCCAGCAATCGGTCCGCGAGGGTGGATTTCCCGTGATCGATATGGGCGATTATGCAGAAGTTTCTTATTCTTTCCTGGCTCATATATAGTCCTGAGTCTTGAATCCTGGGTCCTGAGTCCTGGGTCCTATAGAGTTCTGTTTCTCGATAAGCCTCAGGCCTTTGGACTGGTCGAACGTGCCGGACAGGTCGGGCTTAGAACACAGGACTCAGGACTCAAAAAATGGGCCTGGGGCGACGTCCTCGAGGGATCGCGCTCCGGACCCCGTACACGCGGTCGAGATTATCCTGCTTTCAAATTATACCATAGCTCGCGAGGTGCCTTGGCCGCGCGAGAGTATCCGGCCACTACGATTTTGTGTGTTTGCGGTTATTTGGTATAGAAACTGCCTTTATCCACATCCTGGCAGTTGGGCCAGCTCAGTCGAACAGCAGCGCGGGTGTATCGACGGCCAGTAGATCGGTTGGGCAGCACATCTCAAGGGGGAACAAGCCTGGGCCTCCAGCCAGGTCTATCTTCGCTCCGTCAGGGAGGTAAGCCTAGCAATGGGGTCCATTTTGAAGAACCTCATATTAATCACTTTCGGATCGATCCTTGGTGCGGCGATCATTGTGGGTTTCTCTGCCGCCCAACTGGGTCCCAGCCTGATTTCATCCGTTCTCCATCCCCCAGTCCAAGCCGCGAGCATCGAGCAATGCGTCGCCATACTCAGCGAAGAAGCTGCTGTAGATATCTATCAACGGCTAACGCAATCCGTGGTAAACGTCTCCAACAAGCGCGCCGTAGGGGGAGATCCCTCCCAGGGACATTTCACGGAGAAGGGGATCGGCTCAGGGGTGATCCTGGACAATAAAGGATTTATATTAACCAACAACCACGTGATCGACGAAGCCGACCGCCTGGAAGTCACATTCGTCGATGGAACGAAGGCGACGGCGACGCTGGTAGGGAGCGATCCGGGCACAGATCTGGCGCTCATTCAAGTAGAAGCAAGCGAGAAGATCAGATCGAAGCTTATCGCCGCGCCCTTGGGCGACTCCGACAGGGTTCGTCCCGGCCAGGTGGCTATAGCCATTGGCAGCCCCTTCGGATTTCAAAACAGCATGACGGTAGGGATCGTCAGCAGTCTCAGCAGAACCTTTTCCATCGCCTCAGGCCGTCCTATACGCAACATGATCCAGGTTGATGCGGCGATCAACCCAGGCAACTCCGGCGGCCCCCTCATCAATACAGCAGGCGAGGTTGTAGGCATCAACACCGCAATAGAGAGCCCGGTGCGGGGGTTCGTCGGAATCGGCTTCGCGGTCCCGATCAACTCTGCCAAGAGGCTGCTCCCGGACTTGATGGCCGGCAAAACCATTGAGCACCCGTGGTTAGGTATCACTGGGGTGACCGTAAACGAAGAGATCGTTCAAGAAGCGGGGCTAAGCGTCGACAGCGGCGTGTACGTGGTTAACGTGATCATCGACAGCCCCGCCCATAAGGCTTCGATAATCGGGTCAGAAGAGCCGACTCACGGGCAAACGGAGGTCCCCGACATAATCGCAGCCGGTGGTGATGTGGTTGTCGCCGTCGACGGGCAGCCGGTTGTGACTATAGATCAGTTGGCCGACTACATCGACACGAAAAAGGTAGGGGACAACGTAACGCTCACCGTGGTTCGAGATGGGAACCGGGTGGATGTCCCGGTGTTGCTGGAGGGCTGGCCAGAACCTTGAGCTTAAGCGAGTAGCGAGGTAGCCTTTCCTGCTCGCTACTCGCTTTCAATAACCCCCTGTTATCAGATTGTTAATTGTTGCTATACTAGACGTCGTTCCATATACGAATTATGCGGAACGCAGTCGGCGAACCCCGGCAACCGACGGCGTCGAGTGACAACTGGGCGAGAGGGGATACATGCGCGCCCCACATTATGTGCGATGCGCTTAGACGAGGCTGGGAGCGCGGAGGGGAGCTATTTTGGGCCAACCAGAGGAAAATGAGCAAAAGGTGGATACCCCATCTGTAGACGACGGTGCTCACGGTTGGAGCGAGCAGGCTCGAAGATGGTACGAGGAGTTGAAGGAGCAAGAAACCGCCATAGCACCCTGGCTCAGCCTGGAGTGGACAGGTGAGCGGATGAGGGTGCGGCGCGGTTAATGACAAATTAGAAGGATCAGCCCGGCAATACGAGAAAAAAAATAGGAGGGTAGGAAGGAAGCATGGCTCTCGATCTGGCAACGGCAAAGAAGATAGTCGAAGCGAGCATTGCCCGCGCTCAGGAGGCAGGGATGAAGCTAGCCATCGCCGTCGTGGACCAGGGCGGCAATCTTGTCCACCTTTCCCGCATGGACGGGGCGCCTTTCTTAGCCCCTCAGATCGCAACGGGCAAAGCCTACACAGCCGCTGGCTTCGGCGTGCCTAGTGGAGTTATCGAACAGCGCGCTCAGGCTAGGGCAGCCTTCTTCGCCAGCGTATCCACCATCACCCAGGGGCGAGCCGCGATCGGGAAGGGCGCGCTGCCGATCATCGAGAACGGCCAGGTTGTTGGAGCCGTGGGCGCCAGCGGCGGCACCCCGGACCAGGACGAGGACGCCGTGAGGGCGGGCATAGCCGCCGTACAATAACGGCCTGTAGCAATCCAACTGCGATACTATCAGTTAACTAATTCTCGACTCAGGGCTTGCCAGGCATGAATTGGAGATAGAAAAGATGGGCGGGTTCAAGAAGTTTTTGCTACGCGGGAACGTGGTAGACTTGGCGGTAGCCGTCGTGATCGGAGCGGCGTTCGGCACGGTAGTTGAGGCAATGGTTAAGGACATTATCACGCCGATCATCGGGGCATTCGGAGGTATACCGGACTTCTCTGCATGGTTCTTCACCATCAACGGATCGAAGTTCCTGATCGGCGATTTCATCAACGCGGTGCTGAGCTTCCTGGTAATAGCTGCAGTGGTTTACTACTTAGTAGTACTGCCGTTCCAAAAGCTGTTGGACAGGTACAAGGGAGATTCTCAAATCACCCCAGCTACGACCCGTGACTGCCCGTATTGCCTAAGCAAGGTGCCGCTGGCGGCTACTAAGTGCGCGTTTTGCACGTCGGATCTTCCCGCAGGCGATGTGGAGATACCATCGCAAACAAAGGTCCAACCGGCAGGTTAGCCAGATCGCCTACGCCCGATATCGAGCTTGAAGGTTGAATAAATCTTGCGCCCATCGTCATTAACAGGCGGGCTGGCGCTGTTACCCAGCCCGCCTGGTTACTGCGGTAATGGATTACATTGGACAAAGAACCGCCGTTGATGTATCATTCGGTTTTGTGACAGGTAAGAGGCTGGTCCAACATCGGCAGTTGGCCATGGTAAGACCAACGGTCTGGATGGATGGGCCTGTTTTTATGAGATTTAAGAACCCCGCGGGAGAGGTGACAGGTTGGCCAATACGAAATCCGCGCTCAAGATGATCCGGGTTGCAGAGAGAAGACGAGCTAGGAATGCTCCGGTGCGATCCATGGTCAAGACCATGATTAAGCGAGCCCGAATGGACATCGACGGAGGACGAATAGATGAAGCCCAGTCCGACGTTCGGAGAGCCATCAGCGCCCTGGATAAAGCCGCTAACAAAGGCATCATCCACAAAAATAACGCGGCTCGTCGTAAGTCCCGGTTGATGAAGAGGTTGGCTAAAGCATCGGCAGCGTTGTAAGCCGGAGGGAAGTTCAGAGGTAGCACAGGAAGCTCTGCCCCGTCGTCCTCGTTGTCATACGCCATCCTGGATAATGCAGGTCAACGTGGACGGCATGACACAGGGCTACGTACTACAGACGCGTGCCGTGGACGGCTTGGCATAAAGCCTACGAACGTGTGAAAAGCCCGGGTAATTCGAGCGCCGTCCGCTTTAGCTTGACAGGGTCACGCTTTGCGTGTAGAATGCCGTAGAACGAACGTTCTACGGCTCTTTCCATTTGAGGGAGGGACTGTCATGCGTACTATCTCCGATCGACAGCGCCGAATACTGGAGTTCATTGCGAGCTTCCAGCAGAAACATGGCTACCCTCCCACCGTCAGGGAGATTGGCCAGGAGGTCGGTATCTCCTCCACCTCCGTCGTCGATTATAACCTCCGAGCACTGGAAAAAAGCGGGTACTTGCGCCGGGACCGAGAGGTCTCACGTGGGTTAGAGCTTACCGGCGCCGCCGCGAATCGCGTGGCACAACGGCCGAGTCGAATCCCGATTATGGGAAGAATAGCCGCGGGAGAGCCTATCGAGGCTGTCCAGGGCCACGCTGAGGAGATCGAACTCCCCCAATTGCTGTCCAGCTCGGAATGCTACGCGCTCCAGGTCAAAGGCCGCTCGATGGTGGAAGACCTGATCGACGACGGGGACCTGGTCGTAATTCGCCCCCAGGAGAGCGCCGACGATGGGGAGATAGTGGTTGCCCTCCTCACCGATGGGCCGACTCCAGAGGGGCGAGCAACTCTGAAGCGTCTCTACCGAGAAAAAGGGCGCATCCGGCTGCAACCGGCCAACTCTGCCATGAATCCGATCTACGTCGACTCGGCCGACCTGAGGGTGCAGGGCAAGGTCGTAGCCGTGATCAGGCAGCTCTAACTAGCTCCGCGACCAGCAGCTCCAACGCAGATTCGGCATCCTTGGCTCCGGTCTTCACCTGGAAATCGTAGTCGAGCAGTTGCCTGTACGCTCGCTCCAACTGTTGGAAGCTGAAGTTACGCGCCTGTTTCTGTAGCCCCGCGACGCCTCGGTAGGGGACTCCCACCTTTTTCGAGATCACGTCCGGGGGTGATCCGTCCCCGGATAGCTCCTTCACCTGGATCAGCAGCCGGAACTGCCTCACCACCATAGCTGCAATGCGCAGCGGGTGGTCTCCATCCGATAGCAGTCGCCTCAGCTCGCGGAGCGCCACTTCGGGCTGGCGCTGGCCCAGGGCATCCACCATCGCGAACACATTAGCCCCTCGAGCGTCGCCCACCAGAGCACGCACATCCTCCACCTGGATAGGTCGATCCAAGCAGTAGGTAGCCAGCTTCACTATCTCCGAGTTCAGCAGCCTCGCGTTGGGCCCCACGGACATTGCCAGCTCGTCGGCTGCGTGAGGAGCCAGCTTGCAGCCGACCTTTTTTGCGCGCTGTTGGATCCAGCCCACCAAAGACGACTCGTCCAGCCTGTGAGCCTTGACGTAGCCCCCCAAGGACCGAATCGACTGGAGGATCGGGTCTTTCTCCGGTATCAGCCTTTCTTCCAGAAAGACCAACCGGCAAAACTCGGGAACCGTGGGCAGGAGCGCCAGCAACTCTTCGACTTGCGCCTTTTTGCTGCCCCTTGGGGCTCGTTCCTGCCGAGAGCGGTCGCGATTCGAATCTCTACCCGAATCACCCAACCGAGCGAGCAGGCCGCTAACCACCACCAACCTCTTTTCCGCCAGGAAGGGCACCGTCTGGCAAGTGTTGGCTAGCTCCGAAAGTGCAAGCTTCTCCCCATCGAATGATGAGTAGTTGCACTCCCACATCGGCGAATCCTTCATGCGGGCAACCAATCCCTGCACAGCCTCGTGGGAGGTGAGGTCGTCCTCCCCATGAAAGAGATATATCCAGTTGGCGCGTTTCTCTGCCATAGCGTTCGAATGATACTGCAGACGGCCGACGTCGTCGAGAGCATCTGCGATACCGTTTTCCGCCTCGGCCGTTGTAGTATGTTGATTCTACCTTATATAATGCTGACTACCTGGAGCGCCTGAGCCTAGTTGAAAATGGAAGGATCTCGGGTGCAGCCTCTTATCGGAGTACTACCATGTGCGTACCAGTACCACCTGAATCCCCAGATCAGAAAAGTCGTCCGATGCGAGTTCAAGCTCGATACGCCTTGCCGGCCACTATCATTGTAATGGCGATCGCTATCTTAGCCTTGAACAGTGTCAGCTCGTGTACATCACCTGCTACGACGGCACCCACTCCATCGCCTGCAGCCGCGGTCGACCCCGCAGTCCCGCCCACCGCCCGGCTTTCGCTGCAGAGCCAGCCCGCGGGGGCCATTGTGACCGTGGATGGCGCCGAGCGAGGGAAGACCCCGTTGGTCCTCGAATCGCTGGAGGCGGGGCGCCACAACCTGAAGCTTACCATGTTCGAGCGGCAAGACTGGCAACAAGAGGTGGTTCTCGCGCCTAACGAATCCAAGAGCCTGGAGATAAAGCTCACCCCGATCCCGAAACCTACCCCAACCTCAACCCCAACGCCCAGATGGGAGGATCCGATCTATCCGGTAGCGGTGATGGTGGAGAACCACGTCGCATCCAGACCCCAATCCGGGCTATCCAAGGCCGATATCGTCTATGAGGCTCTGGTGGAGGGCGGCATCAGTAGATTCTTGGCCATCTACATCGATAGCAAAGCCGAGTTGATAGGTCCGGTTCGCAGCGCGCGGCATTACTACGTGTACATCGCCGACGAGTTCGGCGCCGCCTATGTCAACATAGGTTGGAGCCCGCAGGCATACAACGCGCTGCAAGCCACCGGCCTGGTTAATCTGGACGAAGCCCGAGGGGATCCGGGGATTTGGCGAAGCAGCGATCGGTACGCGCCTCACAACGCATACACAAGTACCAATCTGCTCCGCACCACACTGGAGCAGTATCGCGATCAGAAACCGGGCTCGCTAGCGGGCTTCCAGTTCAGCAGAGATCCCAAGCCCCTTAAGGGTGAAAAAGCCGAAAAAATCACTATCATTTATGCAGACGATTACTTCGTCGAGTACAACTACGATAGCAAGAGCAAGCAATACCTTCGATCCATGGATGGGGTGCCTCACAAGGACGCCGAGACGGGCGACCCTGTTTCGCCTCGCAACGTAATTGTGCAGTATATGAGTGCGTGGGTGATCGACGACATGGGAAGGCTGGACATGGCTCAGGTGGGAGAGGGCGAGGCGCTCTTCTTCCGGGACGGGGTTGTCGTGGAGGGAAGCTGGAGCAAAGCATCCTATTACGACGTCACCCGCTGGTTCGACTCCGACGGCAAACCGGTGGAGTTCCCCATCGACAAAACCTGGGTCCAGGTGGTCCCTCCGGGCAATCGAGTGACATACTAGCGGAGGTGTAGAAGCATGGGAAATCCACCAGAAGCTGCTCCCAGAGAGCCAGGATCGCCTTTGAACCATACCCCAACAGGGGGTGTGCCGCTGAGCGAGGAGCGGCTGAAGCTGCTAGCTCCTGCTTGGGAGACAACCTACCGCTCCCTTCGCCAGATGGACGAACTGGAGTTGGGCGAAACGGAGCCCGCAACACTGTTCGTCTGGGGGGTGGATCCATGACAAGCCGCGATCTGTGCTACCTGACCCTAGACGAGCAGGCCAGGTTGATCCGCACCGGCGAGGTATCGCCGATGGAGGTGCTGGAATCCGCACTCCGGCAGATCGAACGGGTCGACCGAAAGGTTAACGGCTTCATCACCGTGACGGCCGATGAGGCCCGAACAGTGGCCAGAGAGGCGGAGTCCGAGATCACCCGCGGAGGCTACCGGGGGCCTCTCCACGGCATCCCAGTGGCCCTCAAGGACCTCTTTTACACTAAGGGGATCCGCACGACGGCCGGATCCAGGTTTCTCAAGGACTTCGTTCCTAACGAGGACGCGGAGGTGGTGGCCCGATTGAAAAAGGCCGGGGCGCTGCTCGTAGGGAAGACCCAGATGCACGAGTTCGCCTACGGCCCCACCAGCACCAACCCCCACTACGGGGACGCCCGCAACCCCTGGGACCTGGACCGGTTGACAGGAGGCTCCAGTGGAGGCTCTGCCGCAGCCGTCGCAACATCTATGGCTGCGGCTGCGCTCGGCAGCGACACCGGTGGCTCGATCCGCATCCCCGCATCCCTGTGCGGCGTCACCGGGATCAAGCCAACCTATGGCCGGGTCAGCAAGCATGGCACCGTCGCCTTGAGCTGGTGTTTGGACCACGTGGGCCCTCTCTGCAAGACCGCAATGGACGCCGCGCTGGTGCTAGGCGCTATCGCCGGTTGGGATCCCAAGGACCCGACCTCCAGCCGCGAGCCCGTTCCGGACTACGCCGCCCAGTTGTCCCAGGGGATATCCGGTCTGAAGCTGGGGGTGCTCAGGGAGTACGCAACCGATCCGATGGATCCCGAAGTAGTCTCAGCCTTCCAATCGGCTACTGAGACGCTGCGGCAGTTGGGCGCGAACGTAGACGAGGTATCGGTACCGGAGGTCCAGTACGCGGTAGCAGCCTCTACAGCCATTCTCTCCGCTGAGGCCGCGGCCTACCACGAAGAGAGGCTCAGGACGCAGCCGGAGTGGTTTGGGCCAGACGTGCGAGCGAGGCTGGAGGGAGGACTTTTCGTTGCTGCGACGGACTATGTACAGGCTCAACGGGTTCGCCGCCTCCTGATCGATCGCTTCCGGAAGCTGCTCCAGAGATACGATGCACTGCTCTGCCCCACGGAGCCGGCTGCGGCGCCAAGGATAGACCAGGAGACTGTGCAGTTCGATGGGGTTGAGGAGCCGCGGGTTGCGACACTCACCCGCCACACCCGTCTGTTCAACATGACAGGCTTCCCGACCGCATCCGTGCCGTGCGGCTTTACATCGAACGGGATGCCTGTTGGGTTGCAGATAGCCGGAGCGCCCTTCGCGGAGGGGATGGTGCTGAGGATCGGCCACGCTTACCAGCAGGCCACAGAATGGCACCTCAGGGTACCGCCCGTTGCGGCTATGTAGATGGCATCTTATTGACACCTGGCCGCCTGCTCCTACGATATTACAATCAGGCTCCACCACCCTATAGTACTACCTGAGATCCTATATTCGGTGATTGCATAGAGGGATACAGCAGGGTATACTACGGCGAGTTACTTAGCCCTCCTGTTATCACCCACGTTCGGGGATATGGAAGTCAGCTTGTGCTCCACACCCAATGCATTTGGGGGTTGGAGTGAAGCAACGCTATCTACTCTGTTTTCAACGACACAGCACATCAGAAAAAATATCGCAATACCATAGCTATCAGACTATTATAGCCACGAGATGGCTCGGGAGGTGCCAGGGTGTTCAAAAAGACAGAAGACTCCGAGTGGTCGCGCTTTTCCAGGGCGCTGTCTGGCCATTCCAAATCCAGCGCTACGGAAGATACAGAAGTTAAAGAAGAAGTGAAGGAACCGATCCCCGCGGTACGCGAAGTAGCACAACCGGCGGCATCAACTCCGGCCTCTACACCTGCTGCTCCGATCAGGCCTAGTGTCACGCAGACGTACGTCCGGTCTCATACGACTGCTCAAAACGAGACCGCCGACACGGAGACCGTTATCGGCACAACATCCTCTTTCGATGGTAACTTGCAATGCGAGGCAAACCTGCGCATCAAGGGTAGCGCTTCAGGCGAAATCAGTTGTGGCAAGTCGCTAGTCATCGAAGAGAGCGCTCGCGTCAACGCCAATATCAAGGCCGGCAACGCGATAGTTGCTGGGCAGTTAGAGGGTTCCATCGTTTGTGATGGCCGGCTGGAGGTCCTGGCGACGGGCCGGGTCATGGGAGAGTTGACCGCCGGTGTCCTGATCATCCAGGAGGGGGCGTTCTTCGAAGGCCACCTGAAGATGAAGGAGAGAAAGATCGAAGAAAAACCCGCGGCTCAGGAGAGCCCGGTTCCTAGGCGCGTTAGCGTATCGAGCAGTGAGCCTGTGGTAAACTAAATTAAGGACCGGTTAATAATGGAATGCCGGCCGGGCCCTCCAGGGTCCGGCCGTGCTCGTTTATCGAGACATGCACGAGTTCGCTATTACCCAAAATATTCTACAGATTGCCACAGACGAAGCTCAGCGCGTTGGGGCCTCTCAGGTCAAGGTGATCCGATTGAAGGTCGGAGCTCTGTCGCAGGTGGTGCCTTCGGCGGTACAGTACTACCTGGACATCCTCACTCCCGGCACAATAGCGGAGGGGGTGCGACTTGAGGCTATCGACGTACCTGTTGGAGCCACCTGCACACGGTGCGGAGAATCCTTCCTGGTGGAGAACTACGATCTCACCTGCCCGCGATGCGGCGGTACCGGCAAGATCACCCAGGGTCGAGAGCTTTCCGTTGAAAGCCTGGAGGTGGAAACGTGATCTCCGAGGAACGCGCCTCTTCCAGGTTATCCCGCTCTAGATTGGTAATAACCGGCATCGTCCAGGGGGTGGGATTCCGACCGTTCATTCACCGCCTGGCCAATTCACTCGGGCTCAATGGATGGGTGTTGAACTCTACGGAGGGGGTAGTTCTCGAAGTTGAGGGCAAATCGGACATTGTAGATCGATTTGTTCAGGCTATCCCGGCAGAGGCGCCGTCCAGGGCTCGGATCGAGCGTATCGACCGCGTGTTACTGCCGCCCATCGGCTACAGCTCCTTTTCCATCGAGGAGAGCCAGGAGGCCGAGGGGCAGTTCGCTCTGGTCTCCCCGGATATCTGCATCTGTGACGACTGTCTGCGCGAGTTGCGCGACCCAGCGGACCGGCGCTACCGATATCCTTTCATCAACTGCACCAACTGCGGACCCAGATTCACCATCGTAGCCGACGTGCCCTACGATCGCCCCAAGACTACCATGGGCTGCTTCACCATGTGTCCGGAGTGCGAGAGGGAGTACCACGACCCCTCCGCCCGGCGATTCCATGCGCAACCCAACGCCTGCCCGGTGTGCGGTCCCCACGCCTGGCTCGTTGTGAGTAAGGACGCGGAGGCGGGGGGACGCGGAGACGGACCCCACCCCCAACCCCTCCCCCACGGGGAGAGGGGAGATACTCAGCACTCAACACTCGATTCCCAGAACTCAGAACTCAGAACCCAGAACCCAGAACCGTCCTCAGGACCCAGGACTCAGGACTCAGGACTAACCGTCCAGCACTCCTCAAATGAAGGTGGCTCGTACGAAGCCATCCGGCAGGCGAGGCTGCTCCTGAAACAGGGCGCTATCCTGGCGGTAAAGGGGCTCGGCGGGTTCCACCTGGCCTGCGACGCCACCAACGAGGAAGCGGTGGCCGAGCTGCGCCGCCGCAAGCGCCGCTCCGACAAACCCTTCGCCATTATGGCGCTGGACGCCGACACGGTAGCCACCTTCTGCCATCTGAGCGACGATGAACGCCAACTGCTGGAGTCGCCGCAGCGCCCCATCGTCTTGCTGCGGCGGAAGGAAGGCGGAACCATTGCGCCCTCAGTGGCGCCTCACAACCGCTTCCTAGGGGTGATGCTGCCGTATACCCCGCTGCACTATCTGTTGATTGGCGAGGGGCTGGAAGACGTGGAGACGCGGGGACAAGGGGACGGACCCCACCCCCTGCCCCTCCCCCGCAGGGAGAGGGGAGATACTCAGCACTCAACACTCGATTCCCAGAACTCAGAACTCAGAACCCAGAACCCAGAACCGTCCTCAGGACGCAGGACTCAGGACGCAGGACTCAAACTGGACTCAGCACCCAGCACCCGGCACTCTGGCTTAATCCTCGTCATGACCAGCGGCAACCTGAGCGAGGAGCCGATAGCCACGGGAAACCGGGAGGCGCTGGAGCGGTTGGACTCCCTGGCCGATGCGTTCCTTTTCCACAATAGGGATATTCAGATACGGTGCGACGACTCGGTGACTCGCGTGTTCCGAGGGCAGGAATCAGTGAGCAGGCGCTCCAGGGGTTACGCTCCCTTCCCCGTCCGTTTGGGCTTCGAGCTGCGCGACCTCCTAGCCTGCGGCGGAGAGCTGAAGAACAGCTTCTGTATCACCAAGGGCAGCTACGCCTTTCTAAGCCAGCACATCGGCGATCTAGAAAACGCCGAAACCCTCCAATCCTTCGCCGAATCGGTGGAGCACTTCCGGCGACTCTTCCGACTGGAGATCGAAGCGGTCGCCCACGATCTTCACCCTGAGTATTTATCCACACGCTACGCCTGGGAGCTGGCTGGTGGCGAGTCTAACCTCCCCTTAGTGCCGGTGCAGCACCACCACGCCCATGTCGCTGCCTGCATGGCCGAGAACGGCGTGGATGGTAAGGTTCTAGGGGTTTCTTTCGACGGAACCGGTTACGGCGACGATGGCCGCCTTTGGGGGGGAGAGTTTCTGGTTTGCGACTACTCGGGCTATCATCGAGCAGCCCACTTCAAGTATGTGCCCCTTCCCGGTGGCGAAGCGGCGATCAAGCGACCCTATCGCATGGCCACCGCCTACTTGATGGAGGCGTTCGGGTCTGAGCATTTGTGCACTGATCTCCACCCTTTGCGCCAGATGGACTCGACTGAGCTTGCGGTGCTGGCCAGACAGGTACAGCGGAACGTCAACTCACCCCTCACATCCAGCGTGGGCCGGCTGTTCGATGCCGTTTCCTCCCTCATTGGAATTCGCCAGGTGGTAAACTACGAAGGACAGGCGGCAATCGAACTGGAGATGGTCACCGATGATGGGATAGAAGACGGCTACGAATGGACCCTTCTACCGGGCGATCCGGGAATAATTGATCCGGCACCAATTATCAGACAAATCGTCGACGAGTTGAGGAAGGGGGTAACGGCGGAAAGGATCTCCGCCAGATTCCACAACACTGTAGCCGAAATAATCGATCGGACCTGTCTGTGGCTCCGCAAAGAAACAGACCTGTGGACGGTAGCGCTCAGCGGAGGCGTATTCCAGAACCTGTTCCTACTGGAACGGACCTGCCGCCGGTTGGAGAACTCAGGGTTCAGGGTGCTGATCCACCACCAGGTACCTACCAACGACGGGGGGATATCACTGGGCCAGGCGGTGATAGCGAACAGGATCCTGAGCGCTGGGTTTAGGGATTGATCTTATTCTTACTATCTCTCCGAGAAAGTAAGAGGGAGGCTTAACTTATGTGTTTGGCTGTGCCGGCCAGGGTAACCGAGATCAACGGAAAGAAAGCCACTGTGGATATGGCTGGGGTGGTTCAGCAGGCCAGCATCATGATGATGCCGGATGTACAGGTGGGCGACTACGTGATCGTTCACGCCGGCTTCGCAATCGAGAAACTGGACGAGGATGAGGCGCTGCGCACCCTCGAACTGTTCAAGATGATGGAGGAACTGTAGGGGCGACCCGTGCGTCGCCCAACGCAAACATGATAGGGCGATGCATGCATCGCTCCTACAGGAATCGATCTATGAAGTACGTCGACGAATTCCGCGACGGCGCGGCTGCGGCAAGGCTGGTGGAGCGGATCCACCGGCGACCTGCCGTCCCGGTCAACATTATGGAGGTGTGCGGGACCCATACCGTAGCCATCTTCCGCCATGGCATCCGGCAACTGCTGCCCGAACACGTCTCGCTGGTCTCAGGTCCGGGGTGCCCCGTGTGCGTTACCGCCAACCGTGACATCGATTGGGCGATAGCCTTGGCGCGGGAGCCTGGTGTCATCCTCGCTACCTTTGGGGATATGCTGAAAGTGCCGGGCTCGCACTCCAGCCTCCAACAGGCCAAGGCTGAAGGGTGCCAGGTCCGCGTCGTCTACTCCACCCTAGACGCTCTCGAAATAGCCCAGAGCCATCCGGATAGGTCGATCGTATTCTTCGGCATCGGCTTCGAGACCACCGCCCCGACGGTAGCCTGCTCCTTGCTCGAAGCCGAGAGGATGGGGCTATCCAACTACTATGTCTTCTCCGTCCACAAGGTGATGCCGCCGCCGATGAGAGCGCTGGTCGCCTCGGGTGAAACTCGGATCGACGGCTTCCTCTGCCCGGGCCACGTCAGCGCCATCATCGGGTCGGAGCCTTACCGATTCATCTCCCGGGACTACGGTATCCCGTGCGTTGTCTCGGGCTTCGAGCCGCTGGACATCCTGCAATCTATCGATATGCTGCTGGCTATGAGAGCGGAAGGCCGCGCTGATGTGGAGATCCAGTATCGGCGAGTCGTCCGACCTGAGGGAAACCCGGTAGCGCTTGAACAGTTGTACCAGGTTTTCCGGCCTGTCGATGCCGAGTGGCGAGGTCTTGGGGTGATCCCCGGAAGCGGGCTGGAGATCCGCGATGAGTATGCGCGTTTCGACGCCCGACGAGCCTTCCAGATCGATCCAGGCCCAAGCCGAGAGCAGCAGGGGTGCCGGTGCGGGGATGTGCTGCGTGGCCTCATCAGCCCGCCCAAGTGCCCGCTCTATGGTCGAGCCTGCACTCCCGAAAACCCGGTCGGCCCCTGTATGGTCTCGAGCGAGGGCGCATGCTCCACCTGGTTTCAATTCATGGGGGTGGAATAGTGAAAAACGATCGCATCCTGCTGGCGCACGGCAGCGGCGGTAAGCTGAGTGAGGAGCTAATTCGAACCATATTTCTGCCGGCCTTCGGCAACCCCGAGTTGGCCCGAATGGACGATTCCGCAGTGTTGCTCTCCACCCTTTCTCAGCGGGAGCGGGAGAATGGCAGCTACCGCCTCGCGTTCACAACAGACTGTCACGTGGTGAAGCCGCTCTTCTTTCAGGGAGGGGATATCGGGCGATTGGCTGTTTGCGGAACCGTCAACGATCTCGCGATGGTCGGCGCCAGGCCGCTCTGCCTGACCGCAGGGTTCATCTTGGAAGAGGGACTGCCCATCGAAACCCTCCAAAAGGTCGTCGTATCCATGAAAGAGGCTGCGGAGGAAGCGGGGGTTTCGATAGTGGCCGGCGATACCAAGGTTGTGGAGCGTGGGAGTGCCGATGGGCTGTTCATCACCTCTTCGGCTGTTGGAGTAGTGCCTAAAGGGATCGATATCTCGGGAGGGAACGCCCGCCCCGGCGACGTAGTGCTGCTGTCCGGCTCCATCGGCGATCACGGCATCGCGGTGCTAAGCAGGCGGGAAGGTCTGGAGTTCGGGGTGCCGGTGTCCAGCGACGTAGCGCCGTTGAACCATCTGGTAGAGGCCATGGTAGAGGTTTGCCCCCATCTCCGGTGTATGCGAGACCCAACCCGTGGGGGACTCGCTACAACCCTCAACGAGTTAGCCAGGCAGTCCGGAGTGGCGATCCAGATCGAAGAGAGCCGGATTCCGGTGCGGCCGCCCGTTCAAGCCGCCTGCGAGATGCTGGGATTCGATCCGCTCTATGTTGCCAACGAAGGGAAACTTGTGGCGATTTCCCCTCCGGAGGATGCCGATGCACTGCTGGAGGCCATGCGCGGCGCTCGTTACGGCGAGGACGCACAGATAATCGGCAAGGTGCTAGAAGCTCCGGTGGGGAAGGTGTTGATGAAAACCCGCATTGGCGGCACCCGGATCGTCCAGATGCTTATGGGCGAGATGCTTCCCAGGATTTGCTAGCTTCCCCAAATGCTTCCTAAAAAACCGACGGACGAGATA
>JBMNNU010000408.1:0-2724 GCA_050942695.1 Chloroflexota bacterium | reverse complement strand
CTCCCTCTCCTGAGCCAGTGGTGCTATCACGCTGAGCATCACCGCAGGTCTGTTTTTCTTCATCTGGATGGGGGTGAAATAAACATCCAGCGCTCCCGCTTCGAATAGCCTCTCCATGGCGAAACCGAGGGCTTCCGGTGTCATATCGTCCAGATTGGCCTCGATAAGTGATGTGACTTCCTGGCCGCCCTCTACTGGCTCGCCCACCCAGAGTCGCAAGGCATTGGCCCACGGCAACTGCCTGGTACCGAAGCCGTAGCCCACGGCTTTTATCTTCATGTCCGGTTGTTGGAAAGTAGCCAATGTTGCAACGATAGCCGCTCCGGTAGGAGTCACAAGCTCCGCCTCCACGTCCACCGCTATCAACGGAGCGCTCACCCTGGATAAGATCTCCACCGTTGCAGGCGCCGGCACCGGGAGTATTCCATGGGCGGATTTGATGGTCCCCTTTCCGGTGGGGAGATGCGATACAAACAGTTGCGTCACGCCGAGCAACTCCAGGCCTACCACGGCTCCAACCACATCTACGATAGCGTCCACCGCCCCTACTTCATGGAAGTGGACATGGTCCACCGGACTGCCGTGCACCTTGGCCTCGGCTTCGGCCAATGTTTTGAAGATAGCCCCCGCCTTCTGTTTGACGGAAGTGGACAGAGAAGAGCTGTCGATGATGTCCAGGATATCGGCCAGGTGGCGATGAGGTTGCGCTACACCCTTGTCCATCTCCACGGTAGCCTGAGTGCCGCTGATCCCCTGTCGTTCCACCTTGTCGAAGCGCAAATCGTAGCCAGTTAGGGCTAGCTTGGCGACCTCGCCCTTGAGTTTTTCCGGATCGGCGCCCGCATCCACCAGTGCGCCCAATGTCATATCCCCGCTGACACCACTGAAGCAATCGAAGTAGGCTATCATACTCTCCGTCCTTTTAGTCCTGAGTCCTGTTCTGAGTCCTGGGTTCTAGGTTCTGGGTTCTGATGTCTTGTGCCTTGTCCCGGCACTTAGATTCAAGACGTAGCGCTCAGAATCTGAATTGCTCGTCCAACCAAAAATACTGAGCCGGTAACCAGAATGAGGTCCTTGGGCTCCGCCTCCCTAAGAGCCCATTGTAGAGCTTCCTGCGGGTTTAATTCCACACCAACTTTGCAGTATCGGGCGAACTCCGACTCCAGCTTTCCCACATCCGCTGCACGGCGGTGGCCGGAGGCGGTGACGACAACCCGGTGAGCCGCTGGGCCCAACACTCGGGCCATACCTGCTAGGTCTTTGTCCTCACTGGCGCCGAACACCAATGTTAACCGCTCATAGGGGAAATGTGCTTGGACAGTCTGCAACAAACGTCTGGCGGAGTCTTCATTGTGGGCGGCATCAACGACCACAAAAGGATCCCTGCGTATCAACTGGATCCGACCGGGCCACTCCACAGACTCCAATCCCCGCCGTATCGCCTCTTCGTCTATCTTCTGGAAGCCCTCTCGTCTCAGCAACTGGAGGGCGACTGTGGCCACCGTGGCGTTATCTCGCTGGTGGTCGCCCAGGAGCGGCAATCTCACCCCTGTGATGGCCCCCTCTAGCCCATCTATATCGATTGATCCGTCACGCTGCTTCGGACTCTCCCGCCACCGCCAATCCTTGCCTACTATGTAGAGGTGGGTGCCTGCCTCCATAGCGGCCTGGCGGAGCGCTTCTTCGGCATCTGGGTGTTGAGGGGCTGTTACCGCAGCCCTTCCCTGCCGGAAAACGCCGGCCTTTTCCCTGGCGATCTCAGCCAATGTGTCTCCCAGCACGTCGGTATGGTCCAAACTGATCGAGGTCACTAAAGAGAGCACAGGCTCCACCGCATTTAGGGCATCCAGTCGTCCCCCAACCCCAATCTCCAATACCGCGACCTCCACCTGCCGGTCGGCAAAGTAAGCCAAGGTGAGAGCCGTACCGATCTCATAGGTGGTAAGCCCTCCCAGCTCCCCCATCGCTCGGTTGAGATCTTCAACGGGTGCCTTGATCCTCTCCACCAGCTTTACTACTTGCCGGGGCTCGATAATTCGACCGTCTACCCAGGTCCGCTCACGCCAATCGGTCAGATGCGGCTGCGTGTACCTCCCTACACGGTATCCAGCCGACATCAAGCCTTCCGCGATGAAAGCCGCCGTGGAGCCCTTGCCCTTAGTGCCCGCGACCAGTATCGATGGGTACTTCAGGTGTGGTGATCCTATCCTTTCGAGAAGGGCACGCATCCGGGGGACCTTAAGGGCGCGAAGCGCCTTCTCCTGCGCTTTCGGCCTCCCCGACTTCCAGTAAGACATTATCCAGTTGAGGGCTTCCTCGTAGTCCAATGTATCGCACTACTCACAAAGAGGTTAGAACTCTGTATCAATTATAGTTCCCGCGAGGCCATCATCTGGTACACAAACGAAAGAACTCGATAACGGAGATGTTCTTTGAAAGCCTAGATAAATCGCGGATGATAAGAATATCACAATTAGCGCACCAATCATCAAGTAGCGTATAAAACAGCTACCTCACACCAATCAACAACGTTGTACGCCAAGCATCAACCACAACGCTGCAATTATCCCCGCTACCCCCTAGATACCACCATAGTAGTAGAAACCGCCACCTACATGAAGTTGGTCATACCCATGGAATTTATCACTTCCTTGAAATCTATCAACTATAAAAAAAGTCATCCCCGCGAAAGCGGTGATCCATAGCCCTTAGAACTTCGGGACC
>JBMNNU010000407.1:0-2725 GCA_050942695.1 Chloroflexota bacterium | reverse complement strand
CTCAACCCAGATCTTCCCTCCGTGCGCCTCCACCAGCATCTGGGTAATATACAGCCCCAACCCCAGCCCCTCAGCCTTCCTGGTCCCCTTGATCCTATAAAACCGCTCGAAGAGGTGTGGCAACTCGTTAGGCGCGATACCGATGCCCTTGTCGGTCACCGATACCTGCAGGTAGCTATCTATCCTCTTTGCGCCCACCACTACATAAGTTTTTGGCGGCGAGTATTTCAGGGCGTTGCTGAGCAGGTTGGTGATGATACGCTCCAGTCGGTTCGGGTCCGCCTTCGCTGGCGGGAGCCCCTCTGGGATTTTCACCTTTACCCGCTTCACATCCAGCACATTCGCCGTCGTCTCCAACAGGCTGGAGACCAGGGACCTTAGATCCACCGACTGTTTTTCGAGCCTCAGTTGATCGCTCTCGAACCGGATGGCGTCCACGAGATCCTGGATCATCACGTTCATTCGCTTGGCGTTAGACACTATGGACTCGGCGCTTTTTGCCAGCCTGCCGGTCTCCTCTACGGGTGCAGCCAGGCGCTGAATCAACTGTGCTTGCCCCTGAATAGCTGTCAGCGGGGTTCGGAGATCGTGAGCGATGGTGCGGAGGATGTCTTCTCTCTGCTCCTGCAGCCGGTGCAGCGGCGTGATGTCTGTTAAGTTGATCACAGCCCCTAGCAATCGATCTTGAGTCCGAATCGGAGCCGCACTTGCAGAGACCCAGACGACCCTGGCGTCGGGAGTGTGGAGAACCATCACGAGGCCGTGCACAGTCTCGCCACGCAGCGCCCGCGTAATCGGCTCATTATCAGGATGGAGTGGCTCCCCCTCTGGTGTCTCCGGGCGCAGTAGCGCCAGATGTTCCTGATAAGTCAACTCACACTGCTCTTTTGAGAAGCCGAGGAGCCTCTTGGCTACCGGGTTCATACGGGTGATCCTACCGGCCGTATCGTAGAGAATCAGTCCATCAGCGATTGATGTAAGGCTGGCATCCAGCTCCGCCAGCAGCCGCTCGACATCGGTGATGTCCTGCCAAACGGTTATCGCCCCCACCACCTTATCACCTATCCGTAGAGGCGAGGATGACACCAATATTGCGATTTCTTTGCCCCTAGCGCCGGTGAAAAGTAGACGTTCACCCACAACTACCTTGCCCCTCAATGCTCGGGCTGAGGGAAGTTCTCGCGCTGCGATAGGCCGGCCTTCGGGGCTCCGAATGCCTAGCTTCTTGGCGATCTCCTCGGGTCGCATGCCGATTGGACTAAACCCTATAGCCGTGATCGCCGCGGGATTTGCCTGCACCGGTACCCCATCGATATCGTGTACTAGCAGGGCACTGGGCATGGAACCGAAGACGACATCCCATTCCTCCGCTCGACGCTCCACCTCCTCGGCGAGTTTCCGCTCCCGCTCGGCAGCGCGAAGCAGCCGCTCGTTGGTATCCCTCACCTCGTCTTGCAGCTTTTGAGGCTGCCCGGCAAGTTGAGGCATACGAGCTAGCTTCTGCTCTGATCGTTCCAGAGCGGTTTCCAAATCAACGATACGGCGCCGCATCTCGGACAGTTCAGCCTGGAGGGTTTCTCGCTCGTTGTCACTCGCTTGCATGGGTCACCTGAAGAACTCGTTTGGTTGTCCTAGCGCCAAACCAAGCATTAGTCGCGCCAGGCTACATGTAACCTCGCATGGTTCACGACACGAGTCACAATGTAGCGTTGGGCCATGTGCCTGACGTGGTACCTCGTCGGGGACGAGCCCGACGCTACAGCTCGTCGGGGACAAGCCCCGACGCTACAGATCTGGCTGTTCGGGTGAACCATCCCTGTAACCTGAGATGCTTTACGATACAAGCCACAATGTAGCCTCATATCGCGAAACTACACATCGCTAAAGCCTCGCGCCGGGAGCTCCATACATACAACTTTCTTACACTCATCCTATTTCCTTCATATGCTATACAGCTAGAATATAAAGTTCAATGATCCTGCGATCAGTTATGTCACCTGTGAGTATGCCACAGGGCGTTCCTTGACGCCCGTTGGTAACGGTCGCTCAGCTCGTTTACGCCTCGGCTAACATCTTTATGAGATGCTGTGCAGTGCGCTCGCTGAGCTGTAGTCACCAGTAGGAGGTCTGTGTGTTATGACAACTGAAGTAACAGACTGCAATACCGCCCTGATTGGGAGCTACCTGCCACGACAGTGCGGTATCGCCACTTTCACATCCGATCTGGCAAACGCCATAGCCGATAATGTATCTGGGCGGAGAGTCCAGATTATCGCCATTAACGATCTCCCTGGAGGTTATCGGTACCCACCCGAGGTTCACTTCGAGATCAATCAGAGCCAACTGGCCGACTATCGCCTGGCCGCCGAGTTTCTCAACATGAACCGAGTAGACGTGGTCTTCGTACAGCACGAATTCGGGATCTTCGGGGGACAGGATGGCGATCACATTATCAAGCTCCTCAGAGCCTTGCGCATGCCGGTAATCACCACGCTGCACACGATCCTGAAGGAGCCCTCGCCCTCCCAGTATCGGGTCATCAGCGACCTCGCCACGGTCTCCGATCGTTTGGTCGCGATGAGTAAAACCGGTGCACGGTTTTTGACAGATATCTACGAGATTCCCAGACACAAGATCGAGTACATCCCCCACGGGGTCCCAGATACACCTTTCGTCGATCCCAACTATTACAAAGACCAGTTTGGAGTGGAAGGGAAGAAGGTAA
>JBMNNU010000406.1:0-2726 GCA_050942695.1 Chloroflexota bacterium | reverse complement strand
AGGAAGACGAACTCCTGGGAGCCCCGCTGGCGGCGAGGATGCGGCCGCGAACCCTGGATGAGTATGTTGGGCAGGAGCACCTGATCGGTCCGGGCAAGGCGCTGCGCCGCGCCATCGAGAGCGATCGGCTATCCTCGTTTATTCTCTGGGGTCCCCCTGGCACTGGGAAAACCACACTCGCCCAGATCATAGCAAACGCCACCCACGCCCGTTTTGCCGGCCTCAGCGCGGTCTCCGCAGGCGTGGCTGACTTACGTAAAGTGATTGACGAGGCCGCGCGACTCCGCAGGCAGAAAGGCCAGCGGACCATTCTGCTGATAGACGAAATCCACCGATTCAATAAAGCCCAACAGGACGCCGTCCTTCACGCTGTAGAGCAGGGGATCGTTACCCTCATCGGCGCTACTACCGAGAACCCCAGCTTCGAGGTCAATTCCGCACTCCTCTCCCGCTCCCGGGTGTACACCCTACGAGCCTTGAAGGACGAGGAGATCGAAACGCTAATCCAACGAGCCCTGGCAGACACTGAGCGCGGGCTGGGGCAGATGAATGTGGAGCTTGCGCCCGAGGCACTGAAGGCGTTGGTCCAGATGGCAGGTGGAGACGCTCGCACCGCTCTCAACGCGCTGGAGCTTGCGGCAACAGCCACTCAACCCGATCAGGATGGCCGGCGTCGCATAGCTCTATCTGCGGTAGAGGACGCCATGCAACGCCGCGCGCTCCTATACGACAAGGCTGGAGAGCAGCACTACGACGTCATCTCGGCCTTTATCAAGTCGCTCCGCGGCTCCGACCCCGACGCCGCCCTTTACTGGCTCGCCCGTATGCTGGAGGCCGGGGAAGACCCGCTCTTCATCGTTCGCCGCATGGTGATCCTGGCTGCGGAAGACGTGGGGCTGGCCGACCCGCAGGCGCTCCAGATCGCCGTCGCGGCTCAGCAGGCCGTGCACTTCATCGGATTGCCGGAGGGCTACCTGCCGATGGCCGAGGCCGCTCTCTATCTGGCAACCGCGCCAAAGAGCAACTCCACCATCGCCAGCTATCAGCGGGCAAAGGCAGCCGTGCAAGCTAAGGGCAACCTGCCGGTCCCACTGCATCTACGCAACGCCCCCACCGGCCTGATGAAGTCGCTCGGTTACGGCAAAGGGTACGACTACTCCCACGATTTCCCTCCGGACGACCCCCACCGCTACCGGCAGCGCTACCTACCCGATGGGCTGGAGGGTGGCTTCTACAAACCGTCGTCGCACGGCTTCGAGAGGGAGATCACCGCCCGGATGCAGCGGATACAGGAGTTGCGGCGAGCAAAACCGTTAAACCCCCGCTAGCGGGTAAAAGCTGTTGATGACCCGATAGCATTACCAGATGATCATGGCACTCGATCCAATTCAGCCCGGACCGCTCGCGCTAGCTTCTCCAGACTTACTGGCTTTCGCAGGTATACGCCGGCCCCTTTGGCCAGAGCATCATGCATTCGTTCAGGTTGTGCAAAACCGGAGAGGATTATTACTTTTTGTCCAGGTTTCATCTCCAGGGCGCGACGGTAGGTTTCCGCCCCATCGATGCCGTCAGGCATAACCATATCTAGGATCAAAAGGTCATGGGGATTATCCCTCAGCAATGCCAATGCATCCTCTCCGCTAGATACAGTACTCACTTGATACCCCAGCGTTTTGAGTAGCTTTTTCCCCACCTTTAATTGGATCGGATCGTCATCTACCACCAGAATCCTTTCGGTGCCTCTCGGCAGTTCATCACTGGATTCTTCTTGTGTATCATCATCCCGGCAGACGGGAAGATATACTGAGAAGATCGTCCCCTTCCCCAACTCGCTTTGCAGGTCCACATACCCTTGGTGATCCTGCACGATCGCGTGAACGATACTGAGTCCCAAACCAGCCCCCCGCTTCGTTTGGCCGGTCTTGGTGCTGAAGAAAGCATCGAAAATCTTGTCTCTGTTCTCCAACGAGATGCCCGGGCCGGTATCGCAAACGTCCATTCGAACGTACTCACCGGATTCCAGGTGATGACTAACTCCTAGAAGCCACCCTCCCTGGCTTTTTTCGGTCCTAAGCGTAAGCACGCCTTTATCTTGCATCGCCTCCAAGGCATTGCATATCAGGTTAGATATTACTCGCGATAGCTGTGCTGGAGAACCACTGACAGGAGGAATTTCCTCTGCCAGTTCAAGGTTCACATGCAAGGCGTCATGATCGTTGACCTGTTGTGCAACAACCTGCCGGATAAGTTCATTTAGATCCACAGGTTGCGAGTCGAACTGCCCACGCCTCGCCAGGGCCATCATATCCTCGTTTATCACAGCCATCGTTTCGGCAGCCTCTTGAATGAGGTCGCAAAGTGGCAGCGCCGGATGCTCTGCGTGTAGATGCCTCTTTATCAGATCGGGGTAAGCTACTAAAGGTCCAAGTAGATTATTGAAGTCGTGTGCCACCTGGCTCGCTATCTTGCCGGCTGCCTCGAGCTTCTGAGCTCGCAGCAACTGCGCTTCCAACTCCTTACGCTGGGAAATGTCTTCGATTATGCTGATCACGTAAAGTGGTAACCCCTCAGAGCTCGTGACTAAAGAAGCTGCAGCACGCGTCCATACGGTTTCACCGTTTTTCCGAAGATGTCGTCTTTCAAGCCGATACTGGCCAATCTCACCAGTAGCCAATTGATTGAAAAGTGTAATAGTCGCGGCTACATCGTCGGGATGGATAGACTCC
>JBMNNU010000044.1:0-15752 GCA_050942695.1 Chloroflexota bacterium | reverse complement strand
GTAGGTATGAAGTTATCCCATAGTAAACTGTGTTTCTACCAGCCGCCACGCCATTTATAACAAGGTTGTTCTTCGGGGCGAAGCTGAAGCCGATGCACTTCATATCAACCTATTCGGCAAGCAGGGTCAGACTGATACGGAGGGGAGGCAAAAGGAAAAATCGAGAAATTATGGGGAAGGCGCCGATAACACTACAACATTATCTAATATCTTAGAGAGTTGAGGCTATCGGGGCGCGAAAAAAAGGAGGTGTTGCTGAACAGACTCTAACCGGGTTACCCATTGATGCAAGAACTCATTCGTTCAGAGAAGCGCATTTGTTCATTTATAATCAAGGAGGGTAAAATGGCTCAGTCTGTCATCGCAAAAGAACAGGTATTCTCCATCCCTCTGTCTAAGATGTCTCTGAAAGCATGGCCCGGACGTACCGATACCAAGGGTATCGTAGGGGCGCTGATGCTGTCCCTAGCTATGATAGGTATCTTGCAGTTCGGCGAACGGTTAGACACTCTGTTTTTCGGTGGACTCTTTCCAGTATCCGGTCGTGTGATCTCCATCACCATGATCGGTTTGGGCACCATGATGTATGGTGTCGTTGGCGGACTGATCGTGTCCGAGATCAACCCCCTCATCGCAACAGCTACAGGTACAAGCCCGATCGCTCCATTTTGGCTTCTTTCTAATGCATGTCAGGTGGCGTCTGCCTACGTTACTGGGCGTTTAGTCAAAAACGTGATAACTTGGAAAGCCTGTTTCCTCAACGCGTTCTTCGCCACTCTATTCGTTGTAATCGTGTATATCCCACTTCATATTTTCTACTTCCATATGCCTGTCGAGCAGATGATACCGATGTACAGCTTCCAGACAGTCTGGTCTCTCACCTTGCCAGCTATCTTTCTACGCACATTGCTTAAGGTAGTTAAGGATGCCGGCTTTGTCGAGGAATAGCCCCTATTCATTATGATATGCGGGGGGAGCTTTGTGCTGAAAATCAAACAGGGCTCCCCCCATCAGCAACTCCAGTACCCGCTTTTGTGTTGAAGCTATTTGGATAAACGTACGTCTACATTATGGCAATCGAGGTGAATATGCCTAGATTCCTATTCGCGTTCGCAATGGAAAAGGAGTCAACATCACTATTAGCCAAGCTTCACCCCACTACTATGCTGATCGCGCTGGGTTGCATGATTGTGATCGTGTTTTCTACGCTCAACCTGTTAGCTTTAATTGCGCTGATCGGCTTTCTCTTCTTGATAGTGGTACTAGATAGAATGCCCAAGCAAGGGACTTTCACGGTGTTGTTGGTGGTTTTGCCTCTATGTTTTTTTATAACACTTATTCAGGCATTGACTAATCGCAGCAATATCATCGGATACATCGATTTTATGGGGCTATCTATCACGATCTCCATGACTGGGATCTTGCTTGGCCTAGCAATAACCCTTCGAGTGGCTTTACTAGCGCTGATCATGACGATGTTCTTTACTGTGGTGAATCCAGTCAAGCTAACCAAGGCTCTTTACGATCTCGGAGTGCCATTTAAGTTCGCATACACCTTCACACTTGCGCTTCGGTTCTTACCATTAGTGCTGGAGGAACTGACAACCATCAATAACGCTCAAAAATCACGAGGGTATGACATTGATCAGACAAATTTCGCCTTAAAGATCTTCAAAATATTCCCACTTACTATTCCACTGATTCTTAGCGCGCTTAAGAGAGCAAATACCATAGCCCTCGCCATGGACCTGAAAGCGTTCAATGCTTATCCCAAAAGAACTTTCTTCGTTGATGTCCAAAAGGGAGTAAATGATACAGTCGTGCGAATCGCTACCGTCGCCTCTGCTATCGTTTTCCTAGTTATTACATCCCTGGGGATACTGTAATCATGTCGCTAATAGAATTAGAGAATGTATGCTTCCGTTATTCAGGGACAAGCCGAATGGTCTTGAACAACGTGAGTCTGTCGATCGAAGAAGGGGAATTTATAACCATCTTCGGAGAGGGCAAGACAACTCTCCTGATGTGTCTCTGTGGAGCCATACCTCATCTACTGCCGGGCAGCTTTACCGGTATTGTACGGGTGGACGGAATGGACACCCAAACCCACAAGATAGCAGAGATCTCCAGCAAAGTGGGAGTAGTGCTGCAAGACCCCGAGAACCAACTTTTCAACCTAACTGTCGAGGGAGACGTAGTATTCGGCATGGAGAATCTCCAGGTACCGCGGCAGGAGATGGAGGCGCGCTTGGAGGAGGCTCTCCACACGGTACGTTTAACCCAATTCCGCCGTCGCATGTCGCATGAATTATCGGGAGGACAAAAACAGCGTGCTGCCATCGCTGCGGTACTAGCTATGCAGCCGAAAATTCTCGTGATGGATGAACCTACTAGAGAATTGGATCCCTTAGGCACTGAGGAGGTCTTTGAGGTGCTCGCTCGGTTGAAGCAAGAGGGAAAGACAATAATCATGGTTGAGAATGACCCTGAGCACTTAGCCCCTCTGGCCGACAAAATGGTGCTACTCCGGAACGGAAACCTGGAATTAATGGAGGCGCCGCGAGAGTTCTACCGACGAATCAAGGGAGATAAAAAGATACGTTTCCCCCAGGTGACAGACCTCTACTTCCAGCTTGAGGATAAAATCAACCTCGGTCCCAAGATCCCTTTGACGTTGGATGAGGGTGTGGAGGTGTTCTTCAATGGTTAGCACCGACATTATCATCGATATCCAACAACTAACGCACGTATACCCTAATGGAGCCAGAGCTCTGAATGGAATAAACCTTCAGATCCGTCGCGGCGAGTTCCTGGGTATCATCGGCCAAAATGGCGCTGGGAAAACCACTCTTGTAAAACACTTCAATGGTTTGTTGAAACCAACTTCTGGACGTGTCGTGGTAAAGGGAGTCGACACCCTCACCACCCATGCATCGAAACTAGCAAAATTCGTAGGCTATGTGTTCCAAAATCCAGATCACCAAATCTTTGCTAGTACCGTTCGCGACGAGATTGCTTTTGGCCCTAAGAACATTGGAATGGACAAAGCCACAATCATGAAGAATGTGGACGAGGCTATCGAAATCCTCGACCTTAAAGATGTTCTTGATATCCACCCTTTCCGGCTCAGTCGTGGGCAGAGACAGAGACTAGCGATTGCAGGGGTGCTTGCGATGCGGCCGGAGATCTTCATGCTAGACGAGCCAACCGGTGGGCAAGACCGGGAGCAGGTATTACGCCTGCGAGAGGTTCTAACGAAACTGAACAATGAAGGGCACACAATCATTCTAATTACACATGACATGGAATTGTTAGCCGAGTCAACCCGCCGTGCGATTGTCGTTGGAAACGGGAAGGTGATCCTTGATGGAGAGCCGGCCGATGTATTCAAACACACAGATGAACTGAATGCCGCCTTCCTAACCCCCCCGCAAGTATCACGTCTCACGATGGCGCTTGGCTTTGAGCGTCCGGCTATGTCGGTAGACGAGGCTGTAAACATGCTATTGAAAAAAAACAAGGAGCAAAATATTAAGGCTATTCACAGTTAGGAATAACGGCTTCAAAACAGGTGCCAACCGAGAAAGCTATGCGTTCTCAATAGTAGTAGAGCGTTTAAGGAGGGGCTCATCTATGGGCAAATGCATCGATACCATCGTTGAAGGCGGTAAAGTGGTGGCTGGAGGAGTGGTCGCAGATGCCACAATTGCCATCAGTGGTGAGACTATCGCAGGCATATTCTCTCCAGGCACAATGCCACTCAATGTAGCTAATGCACATCGTATCGACGCCTCCGGCAAAATCGTGATGCCGGGTGTCGTGGACCCCCACGTGCACTTCGCCAACTTCAACAATCAAGCCGACAGCTTCACATCCATGAGCACTGCCGCAGCCTTTGGGGGAGTCACCACCGTTATCCCTTATATGCAAGGTACCGTAGGGATGCCTGTGAAGGAGTTCCTCACTCATCTGAGAGACGAAGGTGAAAGCCAATCTTTGGTGGACTTCGCTATGCACTGCAGGTTGCAGGCGCCCGAACGTGGGGTCGTTACGCAATTCGATGACGCCTTCGACTTGGGCGTAACCAGTTTCAAGATGTTCATGGCCTACCGTAAACGGGGCATCATGTGGGATGACTACAGCCTGTACGAAGCGCTGGAATATATCGGTCGACGCGGGGGGATGTTCTGTTGCCACGCTGAAAACGGAGACATCATCGACTACCTGGAAGATAAATTTCAGGCCGAAGGGCGTTATACGCCAGGGAACTATCTTGCGGTCCGCCCACCGGAAGCGGAGGCAGAGGCCGCCTTCCGCGCGCTAACCATAGCCAAGCTTGCTCGTTGTCCGCTATACCTGGTTCACATGAGCACCGGCCGGGGCATTTCCCTCGGACACCAAGCCCAACTGTCTGGACAGCCAGTATGGGTTGAGACATGCCCGCATTACCTGACGCTAACCAATGAGGAGATGCAGCGCCAGGGGGGCAGGACCAAGATCGCCCCTCCTCTTCGCGAGAGGTGCGACCAGGAGGCCGTATGGCAGGCGGTAATGGACGGCTCCGTGCAGTTAATCGGGTCCGATCACGCACCGTGGCCTCTGGATAACAAGGACTTGCCACCAGAACGGTTCTCTGAGGTCTTATTCGGAGCTCCCACTATCGAAACGATGCTTCCGGTACTGTACAGCAAGGGCGTTGCGGGAGGATTGATCGATCTGCCCAGGCTGGTTGAACTGCTGTGCGAAAAACCCGCACGTGTCTTCGGCCTAGCACCTCGGAAAGGTACGATAACCGTAGGCGCCGACGCTGACCTCGTAATATTTGACCCCGATATCGAGTGGAAGGTAGAGGCCAAAGAGTTGCACAGCCAGGCTGGCTATACACCGTACGAAGGCTGGTCGGTACGCGGAAAGGTGATATCGACCATCGTACGCGGCCAGGTGGTGATGAAGGATGGCGAGCTATTGAAATCCCCGGGCTATGGGAGCTATCTACCTCGCGACGTTCAACGTCAGAATTGACCTTTGTTATTGGTTCGTTCGACTGAACAATTGGCGCTGAATTCCCAAGATGATCTTGATATCGAGGAGCCATATTCATGGAACCAGAGCTACAACTAGCAATAGCTGATCAGGTACGTATAGATCGCGTGATGGAGCGGATCCACTTGCTGGCCGATAAAGCCGGTGACCCAGGGGGAGGTGTCACACGCCTCGCCTTTTCCCATCAAGAGGTAGAGGCCATGCAACTGGTTGCAAAATGGATGGAGGAAGCAGGCCTCACCGTCGTTTACGACGCCCTGGGGAACATGTATGGCTCCACCGATGGCAATGCAACCGGTGCTGAAGTCGTTGCAGCAGGCTCACATCTAGACTCGGTGCCAAATGGGGGCGCCTACGACGGTGTTTTGGGCGTAATCGGCGCCATCGAGTCCGTCGCTTCAATGCGGGCAGCCGGATTCCAACCCAAAGTACCCCTGGAAATCGTGGCCTGGCGCTGTGAGGAGGCCGCTCTCTTCGGGCAGGGGCGTCTCGGATCTCTCTATTACACAGGCCAACTTTCCATCGATACAATACGCAGTTGGGAAAAGCCCGGTCTCCCTCTTGGCCGCTACCTGGAGGAAGTGGCTCACCTCCCCCAGCGCAAAGAGGGGCGACGTTTCCGGAGCTACCTGGAGCTGCATATCGAGCAGGGCAGCCATTTGGATACCAATGCGATTCCCATTGGGATAGTCACTGCAATCCCCGGCTATGCCAGATGGAGAATCACCGTTAAGGGAAGGGCGGATCACTCAGGTGCCACTCCGATGGATATGCGCAAAGATGCGCTCTGCGCTGCTGCAGAGTTGATCTTGGCGGTCGAAAACGCGGGTATGAAGGAGCGATCTCGGAAGACCGTGGCCACCTCCACCGATATTCGCGTCCTTCCAGGAACCTGGAACGTGATCCCGGGGACGGCTGAGATGTTGGCCGACATTCGGGGTATCGATCAGGAAAGCCTCGATCGAACCCTTGCCGATATCCGACAGGTAACGATGGAGATTGCTCAGAGGCGGCAGGTGGAGATAGCCATCGAGGAAGCGAGCCGTTGCACGCCGGTGCAACTGGATGAGACGATAATCGCACAGATTGAAAAAGTCACCCAAGCACTGGGAATCCCGGCTACGCGAATGCCCAGCGCTGCCGGGCATGATGCCCAAACCATCGCCATCTATACTCCTACTGGAATGGTGTTCGTTCCATCCATCGACGGGATAAGCCATGCGCCGGAGGAGAATTCGAGGCCTGAGGATATCGAAGCAGGGATCAAGGTGTTGGCAACGACCCTTGCCGCCCTGGCAACGGGAGATTAGTGCTTCGCTACAGGGTTTTCGACATGTAGGGGCCGGCAGCTCTGCCGGCCCCTACATATTACTGATCGCTGCATAGGTATCTAAATGCGGGTCCAGGGCGCAGCGCCTGGCGGGGCTTGGGGTGTCCCCAATAAATTTACCTGTCTATGCAGGGGTCAATAATGATTACTACTGCTTTTTCACGCCAACCGTGACGACCGCACCGTCCAGATCAGCGTCCACCGTGTAGGCACCCTCCTCCGGCGAGCCCACTACGAGGGTGTTGGCCAGAGTCTCGGCCTTGATGTAGTCGCCATATTGAGCCAACAGAGCGTTCAGGTCGATATCGCCAACTGGCTGCAGGGCGACGCTGATCCGATCTGAGATGGCGAAGCCCGCCGCCTTCCGCGCGTCCTGGATGAACCTCACCAGGTCTCGTGCCTGGCCTTCCAGTTTTAGCTCCGGCGTTACGGTGGTGTTCAGCGCCACCATCAGCCGACCTTTAGCAGCAACCGAATAGCCCTCCGGGGAGCTGATCTCCACCAGCACCTCGTCCGGCTCCATCTGCAGCACCTGGCCATCAACCGCTAGCTCGAACTGCTGCCCGGCTTCGACGGCTTTAGCTACTGACGCTGCCTCGTCGCCCTTCAGGCCGGCCAGCGTCGCCTTCAGCTTGGGCACCAGCGCCCGGTACTTACGGCCGACCACCGGCAGGTTCGGCGTGAGCCTGTACTCGACCAGAGTCTCCTCCGCGTCCATAAGCCGCACGTCCTTGACGTTCAGCTCATCCTTGATCTCGTCCTGGAAGCGAAGCAGAGCCTCACCGTTCTCAGGTGCTCGGACCAGCAACTCGCTCAACGGCTGCCGGACCCTCAGCCCGGCGTTCTGCCGCGCCGCTCGACCCAGGCTCACGGTATCCAGCAACAGAGCCGTATCGGCGAGCAGCTTCTCGTCGATCCACTCCGCTTTCGCCTCAGGCCAGGGCGCCAGGTGCACGCTCTCGGTGGCGCCAGGGAGCTGCTCGGCAACCAGGTTCCGGTACATCGCCTCGGATATGTAGGGCATGAAGGGCGCCAGCAGCCTGGACAGGGTCGTCAGGCAGGTATACAGCGTCGCGTAGGCCGTTCGCTTGTCGGCATCATCCTCCGACTTCCAGAAACGCCGCCTGTTCCGCCTCACGTACCAGTTGGATAGCTCTTCTACGAAAGAGTCGATCTCCTTCGCCGGACCGTGAATGTCGTAATCCTCCAGCATCGCCGTGACATCTCTGACCAGGGCGTTCAGCCGTCCCAGCACCCAACGGTCGGTGAGCTCGAGCGGCGCCTCCGCTAACGATTCGTAGAGTCCTGAGTCCTGAGTCCTGAGTGCTTGGTTCTCCGCGTTGCTCACCTGCGGCTTCCACCCATCCAGGTTGGCGTAGGTCACGAAGAAGCTGTAGGTGTTCCACAGCGTCAGCATGAACTGCCGCAGGACGTCCCCCACCTGCTCAGGCGCGAAACGGCGAGGGTTGTAGGGCGGCGCCGACGCGTACATGTACCAACGGGTGGCATCAGCCCCGTAGTTGTCCATCAGATCCCACGGGCTCACCACGTTCCCCTTAGACTTGGACATCTTCTGGCCATGGATATCCAGGATGTGGCCCAGGCAGATCACGTTCTTGAAGGCCGGTCGGTCGAACAGCAGCGTCCCGATGGCGTGGAGCGTGTAGAACCAGCCTCGCGTCTGGTCGATAGCCTCTGAGATGAAGTCGGCCTGGCCAGCCACCTTGAACAGCTCCTGATTCTCGAATGGGTAGTGCCACTGAGCAACCTGCATCGAGCCGGAGTCGAACCAGCAGTCGGCTACGTCGGGGATTCGCTTCGCCGTGCCGTCGCCGCAGGCTGTGCACTTCCAGGTGATCTCATCCACGTAAGGTCTGTGGAGATCCAAACCGCTCAGGTCCCTACCGGCCTTCTGCGATAGCTCCTGGACCGAGCCGATCACCTCGGTGTGGCCGCAGCTTTCGCAGATCCAGATCGGCAGCGGCGTGCCCCAGTACCGCTCGCGGCTGAGGGCCCAGTCGATGTTGTTCTCCAGCCAGTTGCCGAATCGGCCATCACGGATGTGCTCCGGCACCCAGTGGATCTGCTGGTTGTTGGCCAGCAACCTGTCTTTGACCGCCGTGGTCCGGATGTACCAGGATGGCTTGGAGTAGTAGAGCAACGGCGTGGAACAGCGCCAGCAGAATGGGTAGGCGTGCTTCACCTGGCCAGACCGGAACAGCAGTCCCCTATCGTCCAGGTTTTGCATGATCTTAGGATCGGCTTCCTTGAAGAACATGCCGCCGAACCCCAGGTCGTCGAACTCGTGCAGCACCTTCCCCTCCAGATCTACGGAGAAGAGAGTCGGCAGGCCGTACTTCCTACCTATCTCCAGGTCACCGTAGGCCGGAGCGATGTGGACGATTCCGGTACCATCTTCCAGCGACACGAAGTCATCTACGACTACGCGATACGCCTGATCCAGGCCGATAGTCTCGCCGGGCCCCGGCACCCCCTGGAAGAGGTTCTCGTACCGGGCATCCTTCAACTGCTCGCCCTGGATGCGCTCCACTATGGTGAAGTTGTCCTCCCCCAGCACCGGGATGGCCAGCGCCTCAGCCAGCACCAACCGCTCGGCAGCCCCTCCACCAGGAGAGTACTCCGCCAGGACGTAGGTGGCACCCGGCTTCACGGCCAGAGCTGTGTTGGCCGGGAGTGTCCATGGTGTAGTGGTCCACGCGAGGAAGGATGCGCCCGCTAACATAGCATCAAGCGGGTGGCCGCTAGGCTTGTGCCTGAAGCGTATCCACACCGACGGGTCGGGGACCTCGTCCTCGAACCCGAGTGAGACCTCGTGGTCCGACAGGGAGGTGCCGCAGCGAGGGCAGTGCATGGTCACCTTGTAGTCCCGGAACAGCAAGCCCTTGTCCCACAGCGTCTTCATGATCCACCACAGCGACTCGATGTACTCGTTGTGGTAGGTGACGTAGGGGTTCTTCAGATCTATCCAGTAAGCCATGCGGTTGGTCAGCCGCTCCCACTCCTGGATGTAGCGCCATACGCTCTCCTTGCATGCCTTGTTGAACTCGGCGATCCCGTACTTTTCGATGTCCGGCTTGCCGGAGAAGCCCAGCTCTCGCTCTACCTCCAGCTCCACAGGAAGGCCATGGGTATCCCAACCCCCACGGTCGCCGATGACCTTGTGCCCCCGCATACGCCGGTACCGGAGCACGATATCCTTGGATGCACGCGCCTCCACGTGGTGCACCCCTGGGCGCCCGTTGGCCGTAGGAGGCCCTTCGAAGAAGATGAAGGGGCGCTCCGGGTCACCGCTCTCCAGAGCCTTCTTGAGTATATTCTGCTGGTTCCACCACTCCTCGATCTCGCGCTCTAGAGCGGGAAAGGATATCTTCGTATCGACGTCTCGAAATGCCATGGCGCCTCCTTGCGGAACGTTATTGTGCTGAATCTTGAGTGCTGAGTGCTGAGTCCTGTGTCCTGAGTGCTGAGTGCTAAGCATCTATCTGCTAAGAGATCGGGTGCACTACCGGATCGTTTTTCCCGCCCTCTATCCCGCGCTCTACTCCGTCATTCCTGCGCTCTACCCTGTCATTCCTGCTATCTACTCCGTCATTCCCGCGGAAGCGGGAATCCAGAGCGGCAAGCGGCAGACGTGCAGACGTTGCCTGGACCCCCGCTTTCGCGGGGGTGACAAAGCTTAATTATGTGCTTAGGCGCTGAATCTTACCTCAGCACTAAAAAACCTCGTCTCACGTTGGAGACGAGGCCGAATTACCCCGCGGTACCACCCCATTTGGCATACTCTTATCTATTCGTTCGCCCCGGGATTCTGATAGTCTGCCATCCTGAGCATCGAGCGAAGGGTCTCCACGAGCCCTCTCTACCCACGAGAAGATGCTTCGACAAGCTCAGCATGACGATCGCTGCCTTTTCACCTAGGCGAAGCGTTAGGAGCATGCCCACTCGTTGGGGGAGCTATTTTACCCCCACTCCCGGTAACGGCGGGATACACCGGTCCGCCTACTGGCTCGCGCGTTCAGCTTCCGGCTCGGGAGGGATTTTCGGCGGGCGTCGGGACGCGTCTCACACCACCACGCACTCGCTGGAACCGGACGGATTCCGCCTACTCGTCTCCGTCATAGCCTTTGCTATATTTTACCACAAATCTTCATCTCACCAGGGTCGCGACGCTCCCAGGTAGCGGCTCTCCCAGTACTGTTCTGACAGTGCCCTTACCTGCACCCCTGTTTTCTCGGTCTCTGCGTTGATAAAGCGCCCGTCGCCCAGGTATATGCCAACGTGGGATAGCCCCTCTTTGTATGTATTCTGGAAGAACAGCAGGTCACCCGGTTGCAACTGGTCCTTTTCCACCTTCTGGCCTGTGTCCATCTGGCCTTGCAGATCGTGCAACGGTATGGTGATCCCGGCCTCCCGATAGACGTACCAGGTGAACCCGGTGCAATCGAACCCGTCCGGGCTGTGGCCGCCCCAGACGTATCGATGCCCCACATACTTTTGCGCTAAAGCAGCTACGCGGCTTCCAGCCGAGCCATCACCAGGGGGTTGAGCGGCCGGTGGTGGGCTCTGATGGGCATCCGGGGCTGGCGCAACCGTGGGCGGCTCAGGCGCAGGGGTTGCAGTCGAGGAAACCTGTCCGACTGGCCCAGGAGTCGCTTGAGCTGGCGTCGTCATCGCATCGGGAATCACCAGCACCATGCCAGCAGCGAGCTTACTTGGGTCCGAGAGACCGTTCGCAGAGGCCACACTATCCGGTGTTACCCCGTGGGCACGGGCGATAGAGAAGAGAGTATCTCCCTGGTTCACCCGGTATCGCACCCCATCGACCTGGACCGATGTGTCTTGTGGGGCGGAGGTAGTGGGGGATTGAGGAGTGGGAGTGGGCGTAGGTGTATGAGTAGGAGTGGGTGTAGAAACGGGTATGGACATAGCAGCAACCTGCATAGCCCCTGGAATGACCAGTTCGATGCCTGCAAACAGATTGTTAGGGTCATCGATACCGTTGGCCGAGGCGAGGTTTGCTGGGGTCACCCCGTGTGACCTCGCTATCGAAAAGAGGGTATCCCCTTTCTTTACCGAATAGCGAACAACCTCCCCCTGTTGGCTCGCTAGGGTTGAGCCCTGGATGGCTTGGCCAGGCTCAGCATCCTTCATCGTCGAAACAGAAGCAAAGGGAGGCGGTGGTGCATCTGACACAGGGGTGGGATTGAGAGCTACCTGCTCGGGCGCCTTACCCCCTGGAATGATCAACTCCTGGCCAGCTTTTACCAGGTCCGGGTCCATCAGCCCATTGGCAGACTGGATGGCTGAGGGCAGGACGCCGTAAGAGTCGGCGATAGACACCAGGGTTTCACCGGCCGACACTCTGTGCCTCGGTGCTTCAGCAAGGATCTCTGCGGGTGGTGGCGACTGTGATGGTGGTGGCTCGAACAGCTCTGGGGTCTTCGCCATGCCACCGGGCACAATCAGCTCCACACCCGCCAGAGGCTCTTCGCTTTCAACCAGACCGTTTGCTTTGCGAATCGAGGCTGAGTCCACATTATATGTATCCGCTATAGATTCAACCGTATCCCCCTGGACAACTCTGTGAAGTACCCCCGAAACCGGGAGGATCGTCAGTTCCTGGCCTGTGAACAGCAGTTGCGGGTCGCGGATATCGTTAGCCCACAGCACGGTTTCAGGTGTGATGCCAAACTTCTGGGCGATCTCCAGCAGACTGTCCCCATCTACCACTCTGTAGGTAATAGTGCTCAATCGTGTACTGAAAGCTATCTGTCGTTCGGCTCGCCCTTCCAACGCTCCGGTTAACTGATCCAGATTAGCTGCATCAATTTTTACTTCTGGGAGCGCGGGCGGCTCGCCCGCTCGTCCACGCGGGGCATCGCTTCCAAGCTGTGATGAATCGTGTAGTGAACCAATATCCAACGCTACCGGTTCAACAGGTAGCGGTAGGGGGCGAGTGTCTTCTCTATAGACACATACGGGCGAGTCGCCCACGCTCCCAGATAGTGTTGCACTCACCCTGTTCTCCGGATCATCTCCGAGGTAGCAGACAGTTATGGCTACGGTTGATACCGCAAGGAGCGCCAACAGCAGTGTCGTGAGGAAACAGAGCGACTCCAGAAAGCGCACGAGCCTCCGGTGCCGGCAAGGGCTGTGGTGTATCGAGCGATCGCGTTTGTCTTCTGTAACTGACATCTCACTAACCAATTGCAAAATAGGCTTGAGGCAGGCGCGGGAATAATTCGGTAATGGGAATCCAGCCCCTCATCTCTATTTCGGCAGAATCAGCTCTCGAGAATAGGGCCTAAAGCCCTCATTATGTGGATTCCCCGTATGAAGTCCTATTGGGTTATCGCAATATTTCCTCTAAACCCAAGCCTATCCACTATTTGTTGAATGCTTAGTACTTTGTTATAGTTGATGAGAGCTGTATCGATCTGAATGGGAGGATGTTGACTCGGAGAGATAGTAGGGAGGACGGTGGAATGAAGCGCTTGGCCTTGTGTGTACTGCTGGTTGCACTTTTCCCATCCATGATCATTAATGTGGTGCAGGCTCAGCCGAGGTTCGAGTTCAAGTTGGGTTTCAAAGCCCTGGCCGATGAAGCCGGCGATGTAGTCGGTGAACCTCTGGAAAACGAGCACTGGGGAGACAACGGTGATTCATTGCAGCAGACTACTACCGGTCTCATGGTCTGGCGCAAGGCCGACAACTGGACGGCATTTACCAATGGCGCGATGACCTGGGTGAATGGCCCCTTTGGGCTGCAGACGCGGCCTAATGAGATGCGGTTTGGATGGGAGCTTGGTTTGACCCCACCAACGATCTCGTTGCTGCTCCGGCATCTCAACCGGAGGCGGAACCGGTGCCGTTTCCGCCTCCGGATCATAGTTTAGTGAAAGCAGCAGGCCCGGATATCTATCTGATGCAAGAAGGCCAGCGGTACCTTTTGCCGGACTGGGACACCTATCTAAGTCACGGTGGCACACCCAACTCGAGCAATGTGCTCGTCGTCTCCAATGACCAGTTGGCTTCCATCCCTGTGGGAGGTGTAATACAAAGTACCGCCGTGCCGTCCACGATATCGTCATCTACGCTGGTCCTGGATGGCAACCTCGTCAAGGCAGAGGGCCCAGATATCTACTTTATTCAGGGAGGGCGCAGGCATCTACTGCCGGATTGGAGCACCTACCTGGAGTATGGTGGCTCGACCGACTTGCGCAACGTCCAAAAGCTGTCCAACAGCCAGCTAGCCGACATTCCAATCGGAGGTGTAATCACCAGTGTTGCCGAAATATCGAGCCAGCCTCCAAGCGTCGAGACCCCATGCACAGTGTTGCCGGTGCGAGGTCTCGGCAAAGTCTGGTACGAGTACAGGATCGTACGGGATTACGTGGGCTGTGCCGCTAGCTACACGCGAGAGCGGGCTGTCCCGTTCTCTGCTCAAAGGTTCGAAGGCGGCACAATGCTATGGATACCATGGGCATACTGGGAAGACTGGAACCACGTATTGGTCCTGTTCAATGATGACGGTAGCTACCAACGTGTCCCCGACAGTTGGGATCCCGAAACACCAGACCCCGCGCCTACGGCCGCTCCTTCGGGTAAGATAGAACCGAGAGGCCGGTTCGGTAAGGTCTGGCGAGAAGCGCCATCGGTCCGGCAGCGATTGGGCTGGGCTATTGAACCGGAGAAACTGGGAGGAGCGTGGGATCAGGACCCTAAGCTGGCACTAAACGGCTCCTGGCAAGAATTTACCAATGGCCGCATGTACTGGATCCCGTACAAAGCAGGAACCCCGTCGTACGCTGAGGACAGGTGGATCTACGTACTGGCAGCATCCGGTTCTTATGCAGGCAAGTGGTTGGCCTTCTCCGATACTTTTAAGGAGTAGCTCATAGTAGATACCGGCCATCGCTAGTTGTGGCCTGGTTATAGCCCTTGGCCGATGAGTGTAGCGAGGAATGCGCCGATGACGTAAGCTAGAGCCGCCGCTCCGGAGCCCACTAGCAACATCTCCATACCGCTGCGCCACCATTTCAACTCGATGACCGCCGCCCTCAAAGCGCCCACGATGAAAAGGGTCACCAGGGTCAGACCTATGGACACAGTAAAGCTATAGGCGATAGGAATGGGAACTACATAAGCAATCAGCGGAACAGCGCCCGCCACTACGAAGGCTCCAAACGTAGCCGAACCATGTAGCACAGCATCGGTTCTAGGTTGCCCACGCCCTCTATCAACTCTCGAACGCATCGATAGATAGTTGCTCGCGCCCATGGAGAATCCATCGGCCAGGAGGTTGGCAAAGCCCAGGATCAGGATGATACTGGAAGCCAAACTTGCTCCGGCGACGCCGGAGACCACAGCAAAGGTAGTAATGAGACCATCGTTTGCGCCATAGACTAAGTCGGGCAGGTAATGCTCAATGGTTCTGCGTAGCCTTCGACGTCGCGAAAGATATCTAGAGATGGATATCGGTTGCAGCACCCTTTCGTTATCACGGGGGCGACTTAGAGGGTTCTGATCTTTCCGTTCGACGTCTCGGTTCGGTTCAAAAGCGATGATGGTCACCCCTACGGCAATAATCACGATTGCATAAACCCAATTCGCGTTATCGCTCCTCTTTTCGATGAAGACGGACGCGGCTGGGCTTATGCAAACAGGGTGAACCATTGCGCATGAGGCGTGCCGGAGGGATAGAAGGGATCAGAGGATACTCAGGACAGATCGAGCTGTGTTTAGCCAACTACCCAGAAGGTCGACCTCTTCTTTATTATTGTAGAGATAGAAGCTGGCGCGAGCCGTCGATGGTACGTTGAGCCAGTTCATCAGGGGCTGGCAGCAGTGGTGTCCAGATCTGAGGGCAATCCCCTCCTGATCCATAAAGGCAGCCAGGTCGTAGGCATCGACCCCATCCAGTGTAAAGCTGATTACTCCGCTCCGCTTGGCTGGGTCGAGTGGGCCGTAAATGTTCAGCCCTTCGATCCGGCTGAGGGTTTCCAGGGCATGCGCGGTGATATCAAGCTCGTGCTGCCGAATATTCTCCATCCCCAACTGCTGCAGGTAATCGATCGCAGCACCGAGACCAACGGCGCCCTCTACGTTCGGTGTGCCCGCTTCGAACTTCTGAGGGATGTCGTTCCAGGTGGCGCTCTCCCTGGCGACCTCTTGGATCATACTGCCGCCACCCATGAAGGGATCCATCTGTTCAAGCAGCTCTGCTCGAGCATACAGCACACCGATACCCATGGGTCCCAGCATCTTATGGCCAGAAAAGGCCAGGAAATCGCAGCCTAACTTGCCGACATTCACCGAGATGTGGGGAACGCTCTGCGCCCCATCTGCCAGCAGCAGC